>JANXCH010000011.1 GCA_025060295.1 Dehalococcoidia bacterium
TTCATCGGCTCCCACACGGTGGACCGCCTCCTGCAGCGGGGCTACACCGTGCGGGTGTTGGACAACCTCCATCCCCGTGTGCACCCCCGCGGCAAACCCCTCTGGCTCTCCCCTGATGCCGAGTTCATCCAGGGGGATGTAACCTCCCGCACCGATTGGGAGCGCGCCCTGGAGGACGTGGACGCCGTTATCCACCTGGCCGCCTATCAGGACTACATGCCCGACTTCAGCACCTTCTTCCGCGTCAACACCGCCGGCACCGCCCTGCTGTACGAGATCATCGTGGGGCGGAAACTGCCCATCCGCAAGGTGGTAGTGGCCTCGTCCCAGGCGGTCTACGGCGAGGGGCGCTACCGCTGTGGGGAGCACGGGGTGGTGTATCCCGGCATGCGCCCCCTGGCCCAACTGGAGGCCGGCGACTGGGAGGTGCATTGTCCCCACTGCCAGCGCCCCATGCACTGGGAGCCGACCGACGAAAGCGTGGTCAACCCCCAGAACGCCTACGCCATGTCCAAATATGCCCAGGAGATGGTCGCCCTGAACCTGGGCAAGAGGTACGGTATCCCTACGACAGCCCTGCGCTACTCCATCGTGCAGGGGCCACGCCAGTCCTTCGCCAACGCCTATTCGGGGGTGTGCCGCATCTTTTGCCTCTCCCTGTTCTTGGGCAGGCCCTTGGTGGTTTACGAGGACGGGAGGCAGGTGCGGGATTATGTCAATATCCACGACGCGGTGGACGCCACCATGTTGGCTCTGGAGGATCCCCGCACCGACTATCAGGTCTACAATGTGGGCGGGGGCCGTCCCTACACGGTATTGGAGTTCGCCCAGATGGTGGTAGCGGCTTTTGGCAAAGGAGGCGAGATTGAGGTGCCCGGGGTGTTCCGTTTTGGAGACACCCGCCACATCGTGTCGGACATCTCCCGCCTGCGGGCGCTGGGCTGGGAGCCCCGCTACACCCCCCAGGACAGCATCCGTGCCTACATCGCCTGGCTGACCAGCCAGGAGTGCTCGGCTGACTTGCTGGACTACGCCCAGGCCCAGATGCGCGCCCAGGGCGTCTTGCGCACAGTGGCGGTGCGGGCGTGATCATCGTGCAGACGCCTCTACGCATCAGCCTGGCGGGCGGGGGCACCGACCTCCCCGACTACTACCAGCGTCGGGAGGGGTTCGTGGTCAACGCCGCCATTGATAAGTATGTGTTCGTCATCGTCAACGAGCGCTACGACGATAAGATTTACATCAACTACTCCCGCAAGGAGATCGTGGACCGGGTGGAGGATATCCGCCACGAACTGGTGCGGGAGGCCATGCTCATAACGGGCGTAAAAGACGGGGTGGAGGTGACGACCCTGGCCGATGTGCCCTCGGAAGGGTCGGGCTTGGGCTCGTCCAGTAGCCTGACAGTGGGGCTGTTGAACGCCTTTCACATCTATCGGGGCGAGCAAGTCGGCCCGCACCAGTTGGCGGAGGAGGCCTGCCAGGTGGAGATTGAGCGGTGCGGGAAGCCCATCGGCAAGCAGGACCAGTACATCGCCGCTTTTGGCGGTGTGTGCGCCCTGCGCTTCCGGTCGGATGGACAAGTGGAGGTGGAGCGCCTCCCCTTGACCGAGCGGGATCTGCGCCGCCTGTCGGCCCATCTGCTCCTCGTGTATACCGGCGTAACCCGTCAGGCGTCGAATATTCTGTCCGTCCAGAAAGCCCGCACGGAGGCCAATCTGGACTATCTGGATGCCATCAAGGCCCTGGCCTTGGAAGTGCGCACCGCCCTTCTGGAGGGGAACTGGGACCGCATCGGCTGGGCGCTGGACGAGAACTGGCGTCTCAAGAAGCAGTTGGCCCCGGGCATCTCCAACAGTCTGATTGACGACATGTATGAACGGGCGCGCCAGGCTGGCGCGCTAGGGGGCAAAATCACGGGGGCTGGGGGTGGGGGCTTCCTGCTTCTGTATTGCCCCCCGCAGCACCACCAGGCCGTCCTGCGAGCATTGGACGGCTATCGCCCCATGCCATTTATGGTAGAGCGGGACGGGAGCAAGGTCATCTTCAACTACCGGCGGTATACCTGGCGATGAACCCCCCTGTGCACGACGTGCGCGCCTATCTGGAGGCGGTCAAGGGACTGGTGGACACCCTTGTAGGGCAGGTGGAGCCCCTTATTGACCTGATGTACCGCGCCTACCAGGAGGGGCGCACGGTGTTCATCATCGGCAACGGGGGGAGCGCCTCCAACGCCTCCCACTTCGCCCAAGACTTGGCCAAAGGCACTCTCCCTCACATGGGCGTTACTAAGCGCATCCGCGCCCTGGCCTTGACCGATAACGTCTCTTTTATGACCGCCCTCTCCAACGATATCGGGTATGAGGTAGTGTTTGAGGAGCAGGTGAAGACCTATGCACGCCCGGGGGATGTGCTGGTGGCCTTTAGCGGGTCGGGCAACAGCAAGAACATCCTGCGAGCGGTGGAGTGGGCCAATTCCCACGGCCTCACCACAGTGGGCATCACCGGCTTTGACGGGGGACGTTTGCACCAGATCGCCCAGGTGAAACTCCACGTCCCCTGCTATGAGATGGGAGCCGTGGAATCCCTGCACTGTTTGGCATTCCATTGGGTGGTTCTGGCGTTGCGGCGACGCATAGCAACCGAAAGGGGACATGAGCATGGGGGGGCGTAGGGCCGTTTTCCTCGATCGGGACGGCACGCTCATCGAGGATATCCCGTATTTGCGGGACCCGGAGCAGGTGCGCTTGCTCCCCGGGGCGGGGGAGGCGCTGGCGATTCTGCAACGCAAAGGGTTCGCCCTGGTGGTGGTGAGCAATCAATCGGGCATAGGGCGCGGGCTGGTGCGCCCTGAGGAACTGCAGGCGGTGCACCGGCGGTTGGAGGAGCGCCTGCTGGCCTATGGGGTGCGCCTGGACGGGGCGTTCTACTGCCCCCACGCCCCGTGGGAGGGGTGCACCTGCCGCAAGCCCCAGCCGGGTCTGCTGCTGCAGGCGGCACAACAGCTGAACCTAGATCTGAAGCAGTCGTTCCTTGTGGGGAATGCAGACACCGATATCGCCGCCGGAAAGAGCGTGGGATGCCGCACGGTGCTGCTTACACAGTGCCCTGATCCGTTCCATCCTGTGAGAGGCGACCCGCCCGCTGATTATCAGGCCGAGGAGTGGGGGACGGTGGTGGGGTATGTGTATGGAGATGGTCACTGCATTAGCAAAGGGAATGTAAAGTAGAGCTCCGTACGGACTGGAATGAAGATGCTTCGCTGGCGTTTTATTCGATATATGCAGCAAAGCAAACGGCTCGTGTATTATTGCGCCACCCCCCGCGACAAAATGCTTATGGTCATAGCGCGCGCATCGCATATCCCTTTGCACTTTTTACGACGCTTTTTTGGATATTATGGTGTAGGGAGGCTTCTACCTGATTACTTGTTGTTAAGCAATATATGCCTGCGGACTCCGCACGGGCAATTTATATGTAGACGTTTTACCAACGATTTCGTTTGCGTCGTTCCCGAACATGAACCCTACCTTCAGCGATATTTTGGCATTGAGGAAGGTATATTCATCGATGTGGGAGCACATATTGGCGGATATACTGTCCAGGTCGCCAGAAAACTAGGCCAGCGCGGACGAGTGTTGGCAATAGAACCTGATCCCTCTACCTTCCAAGTCCTGCGCAAAAATGTGATTCTGAACGGTTTAAAAAACGTGGAGTGTATCAATGTCGCCTGCTCTGATCAGGAGGGAGAGCAACAGTTTTTTCGCTCTCCCTTCCAACCGGGCTTCAACTCTTTCATAGCACCCTTAGGGGGAAAACCGATCGTCGTCAAAACTACCCCTCTTGATGCACTGGTAGAACTCTATCGGGCGACGGATGTCCGCCTTATCAAAATAGACACAGAAGGGGCTGAGGTGCATGTCTTACGCGGTTCCTCGCACGTGCTCACGCAAGCGTCTCCCCGCCTCATTATTGAAGTCATGCCGCACAATCGACGAATGGTGCACGATCTTTTGAACTCCACCGGTTATCGTGTGGAACCTATATCCGGATCCTATTGGTTCGCTCACAAACCGTAAAACCACTCTGAGAGTGAAGAAGTATGACCCAGTCTGGATCCGTGAAAGTCGAGCCCATAGGTGTTCTCGGGCTAGGGCACGTAGGCCTTCCCACCGCCGTGGGGCTGGCCGAGGTGGGGTGGACGGTCATCGGCGCCGATGACGACCGCGCCAAAGCAGAGATGATCGCGCGTGGTCAGGTGCCCTTTTACGAGCCCGGCCTGCAAGAGGCCCTACAGACCCACCTGCGTTCCGGACGGTTGCACATCACAGCCGACACCGGGGAAGCGGTGCAACAGGCCCGCGTGCTTTTCGTGTGCGTGGGCACACCCCTTTCCCATGAGGGGTTGCCTGACCTCTCCCAGGTAGAGGCGGTGGCGCGCACCATCGCTCACCATATGAACGGTTACAAACTCATCGTAGAGAAGAGCACCACACCGGTAGGTACCGCCAAACAGATAGAGAAGACTTTGCGCTGGTATAGTAATGGCCAACACGCCTTTGACGTGGCCGTCAACCCGGAGTTCCTCCAGGAGGGAACAGCCCTGCGCGACTTCCTCAACCCCAGCCGCATCGTTTTGGGCGTGGACTCTGCGCAGGCCCGTGACATCCTCCTTACAGTATACCAACCTTTCCTGCGCCCGGATAGACCCCACGGCCCTGCCCCACTTATCGTAACCGATACCAACACCGCCGAACTCATCAAACACGCCTCCAATGCCTTCCTGAGCATGAAGATCTCCTTTATCAACCTGATGGCAGATGTATGTGAGGCGGTAGGGGCGAATGTGGACCAGGTGGCGCGGGGCTTGGGATTAGACCCCCGTATCGGACCCCACTTCCTGCGGGCGGGCATTGGCTATGGGGGGTCTTGCCTTCCCAAAGACTTAAAGACCTTCGTGCGCGTTGGGGAATCGCTGGGTGTAGATATGGGTCTTTTGCGGGAGGTGGACCGCATCAACGAGGAGCGCCCCCTGCGTTTTGTGCAGAAACTGCGCCAGGCCTTGTGGAACCTCAAGGGGAAGACCGTGGCCATTTGGGGCCTCGCCTTCAAGCCAGGGACCGATGACATGCGCGAAGCGCCCAGTATAACCATCATCAAGCGCCTTCTTGCGGAGGGGGCGCGCCTACGGCTCTATGATCCCCAAGCCCTCCCCACAGCACGCCGCATGCTTGGTGGTGAGCACGGGGAGATCGACTATTCCCCCTCCCCCTACGAGGCCGTGCGCGAAGCCGATGCCCTCCTCGTGCTCACCGAGTGGCCGGAGTTTTTGCAAGTAGACATGGCGAGCGTGCGTCGCCTGATGCGGGTGCCCATTTTGGGAGATGGACGCAACCTGTTCGACCCCCAGGCGATGCGTGCGTTGGGCTTCGGGTACTTCTCTGTGGGCCGCCCATAGGCTAAACAAACTTATCCCCATCTTCATACAAATATCCATCTCCATAGTGCAATTCCCAGCGGGAGAATAAGGAATAAACTTCGCATAGTGGAGACGCACATGAAAATCTTCATCACGGGTATCGCTGGATTCCTGGGCAGCAATTTGGCGGAAGCCCTGATCGCCCAAGGCCACAGCGTCGCCGGCAACGACAATCTCATTGGCGGCGAGATGGACAACCTCCCCCAAGGGGTGGAGTTCCATCCCATTGACTGCAACGATTGGCAGGCCCTGAGCAAGGCGATGCAGGGGGCCGAAGTGGTGTACCACTGCGCCGCCACGCCTCACGAAGGGCTCAGCGTGTTCAGCCCCGCCCTTGTGGCGAAACATGTCTACCTTGCCACCGCCTCCACCCTGTCGGCAGCGGTGCAGGCCGGTGTGCGCCGGTTCATTTACTGTTCCAGCATGGCGCGCTACGGGGACAACCCCATCCCCTTCACGGAGGACATGCCCACCCGTCCTGTGGACCCTTACGGCATCAGTAAGGTGGCTGGAGAGGACCTGGTCAAACTGATGGCCGAAGTGCATAAGTTTGAATATGTCATCGCCGTCCCCCACAACATCTATGGCCCCCGCCAAAAATATGATGACCCCTATCGGAATGTGGTTGCGATATTTATCAACCGCATGCTGCAGGGCAAACAGCCCTATATTTTCGGCGATGGCAATCAGCGGCGCTGTTTTTCTTACATTTCCGATGTCATCGATCCCCTTATCCGCATGGCTTTTCAAGACAATGTGGTAGGCGAGGTGATCAATATAGGTCCCGATGATGAATTTGTAACCATCAATCACCTGGCGGAGATCGTGGCCGAGGCGGTGGGATTTGAGTTGGATCCCATATATGTTCCGGAGCGCCCCCAGGAGGTGCGGGAGGCCACCTGTAGCGCCATGAAGGCCCGCCGCCTTTTGGGATATACCCCCCGTGTGCCGCTCCGTCAGGGTGTGGCCCAGATGGTGGAGTGGGTGCGCGCCAAAGGTCCGCGCCCCTTCCGTTATCACTTAGGCCTGGAGATCATCACCGAGCGCACGCCCAAAGTGTGGGTGCACCAACTTTATGCCTGACACCTCTAGTGCCCCTCCTGTCAGTGTCTGCCTCACAACCTACAATCGTGCCCACCGACTCCCTGCAGTGTTGGACAGTTTACTAGCACAAGATTTTTCCGATTTCGAACTAATTATCAGTGACGATTGCTCCAGCGACCATACTCAAGAAGTTGGCTCAGAATACAGTCGACGCGATGGCCGTGTGCGCTATGTGCGCAACGCGAAAAACCTGGGCATGCCAGGAAACCTTAACTCTGTTGTCCAGCAGGCACGGGGGATGTACATCGCCATCGTCCACGATGACAACATTTACCGCCAGGATCTCCTCGCCAAATGGAAATCGGCTCTCGATGCATTCCCCGACGCCCCTTTTGTCTTCAACGACTACGACACCATCCATCCGGATGGCTCCAGGCGTGTATATCGCATGACCTCGGGCAACTTTGTGCGCGGGACAGAGATAGCCACACACTACTTCAAGACCGTTACCTGTGCGGTATTCGCCACTGTGATGATGCGAAGAACCGCTTTGGTCAAAGCAGGCCCATTTGACTCCACATTCGGGTTCATCAGCGATGTAGATATGTGGCTCCGCTTGGCTCGGGACGCGGAGAATATAGCTTATGTCCCCGAACCCCTCATTACTATTTATCCTAGGGAACCGCACCATCCCTATAGGCACGTGCACTGGCGCCATGTGTTTTGGTCCCTCGGTATTTACACAAAACACCTCCGATTCTATCACGAAACACACCCTGATCTCGTCGCTCCCTATGTGAGCGCTTATCCTCGCCTACGTCGCCGATATATGTTTCGTAGCATGGCTTATCTTGTTAAATATCGTCAATGGCAGCGCGTCCGCGAAGGGTTAGCCATATGGCGCGATGCCGATGATTTTTTCTTGAAGCGTTTAGGTTATCTTTTCGGCACACCTCGGTGGCGACCTGACTGGTATCATCCTGGTTGGTGGAAAATGGCCAGTGCCCCACGACTATGAAAATCCTTCTCAGCTACCCTAGCGAGCACGAACTGAATGAGGGTCGGCATTATGCCCGTGTCCTTCAACGCTTGGGCCATCAGGTTTATGTTGTCAATGTGGCCAACCGCTGGTATTCCGCACCGCCAGGGCAGTTTTCTCGGGGGTATCCCCCAGATATTACACTCCAGGAAATTCTTAACGATTATCCAGGTGCCGATCTCTTCCTCTGGATTGAGCCGTTCGGCCTCATCCCACGCGGCTTAGAGACCTCTCCTATCCCCACAGCAGCCATTATCAGCGATGTGCACCGTAATCTCAAAAGTCGTCTTCTCCAGGCGCGCTTTTTTGACCTAGTATTCCTGCGTCAACGCAACTATCTGCCTTTTTTCCGCGACCACCCGCCCGGTGCCGTGGTGTGGCATCCCTGGACCTGCAATACGGAGATCGTGCGCGATCTTCATGTGTCACGCGATTTGGATGTGGCTATGATAGGGAAAATGTATATGGCCAGTCGGCGGCGGCTTATCAAAATTCTTTCTCGACAGTATCGTGTTAATGAAATGCGCTATTACCCTTATGAAGAAATCGCTCAGGTGTATTCCCGCGCTAAAATCGTTTTCAATATTCCTGTGGGCAATGATCTCAACCCCCGCTTCTTCGAGGCCATGGCTTGCGGAGCCCTGCTCCTCACCAAGCGCGCCGCCAACGGCCAGGAGGTTCTATTCCAGGAAGGCGTACATTATGTGGGTTTTGATACAGAACGAGAGTTGTTGGAGAAGATTGATTACTATTTGAGCCACGACGAGGAACGGGAGCGGATTGCCCGTGCAGGGTATGAAGAGGTGCATAAGAACCATACATTAGTGCACCGCGTCCAGGCATTGTTGGAAACTGTTCAGAAAGGCCCGTTGTTCGGTGCCCCTATCCGCAGAATGCGTCAAAGCGATATCCTCAGCTTATACGCCTCCTTTTATGAGCGGTTCGGTCATATTGATGCCCTGCTCCGCTTAGCGGCAACCTATCGTTCTACTCCCATTAAGCGTTTCTATTTTCTAGGCATGGGCCTCAAGTCTTTTCTCCGTCGAGCAGTGCTGGCTTGGTAGCATCCTGGAAAGGAGGAACTGGTGATGCGCCTCTCCGTCATCGGCTTGGGCAAACTGGGGGCCCCCATCGCCGCCGCTTTCGCCTCCCGCGGGTTCCCCACCATCGGCGTGGATGTGAACCCCCAAGTGGTGGAGGCCATCAACGCCGGTCGGTCGCCTGTGCTAGAGCCCGGTGTGAACGAGGCCATCGCCCACGCCGACGGCCGCCTGCGCGCCACGCAAGATTATCAGGATGCCATTCAGCATTCCGATATTACCTTTATCCTTGTCCCCACACCCAGTGAGCCTGACGGGCGGTTCTCTTTACGCTATGTCCGCCAAGCGGCAGAGGCCGTGGGCCAGGTTCTGCGCCAGAAACGGGAGTACCACCTGGTAGTCGTCAGCAGTACCGTGCTGCCCGGCTCCACTGAGTTCGGCATTTTGCCTGTGTTGGAAGGCGCCTCGGGGAAGCGGTGTGGACAGGACTTCGGCCTGTGCTACAGCCCGGAGTTCGTCGCTCTGGGAACTGTCCTGCGCGATTTCCTCCGCCCCGATTTTGTCCTCATCGGAGAGTCCGACACCAAAGCCGGCGATACCTTAGAGAGCCTCTACCGACAAGTGTTACTCAACCAACCGCCGATCGTGCGGACGAATTGGATCAACGCTGAACTAGCGAAGATTGCTTTCAACACTTTCGGAACTCTCAAAATCAGTTTCTGCAACATGCTTGCGGCCCTTTGTGAGCGCCTTCCTGGAGCAGATGTGGACACTGTTACGCGCACCATCAGCCTTGATAGACGTATCAGCGGGCCCAGTTACATGAAAGGTGCTCTGGGATATGGCGGCCCCTGCTTGCCCCGCGACAACCGTGCCCTAGCCTTCTTAGCGTCTTATGTGGGTGTGAATGCTAGCCTAGCAGAGACCACTGACGCCTTCAATCGCACCGTCGCAGAACGCGTTGTGCAGCGTGTGTTAGCTTTGACACCGCCCGGAGGGACTGTAGCCGTCCTGGGGCTCGCCTATAAACCCGACACGCCTATCGTAGAAGAGTCCCAGGGATTGAACATTGCCCAGCACCTGGCTCAAGCCGGGGTTCGGGTTGTGGTCTACGATCCCCTGGCAATGGAGGAGGCGCGTAAACTGCTGGGGGAGCAGGTTGTCTATGCACCGTCGGTCGCCGAGGCGGTGCGCCATGCCCATGTTGTGCTTATCGCCAACCCAGACCCCGCTTTCCGGGCCCTACCGTTGGAGAACAACTCCCCTCATCCCATCGTGGTGGATGCGTGGCGTCTGATGCGTGAACGCTTCTCCAACCCCAGCGCTACCTACGCCCCTCTGGGGATAGGAAATGCCGAGCCCCTAGCCCGGGAACACTTGGCGCGGCTGTGGAAATCGCCCGCAGAGCAGTAGGTGACTTATGGTGGACCTTTTGCAGCAGGTTCGGGCGTTCTGGGACAGGCGACCCTGTAACATTCGCCACTCCAATAAGCCGGTGGGGACACGCGAATACTTTGACGAGGTGGAGGCCCGCAGGTATTTCGTGGAACCCCATATCCCTGGCTTCGCCCAGTTTTGGCGATGGAAAGGAAAAAAAGTGCTGGAAATCGGGTGTGGAATCGGGACAGATGCCGTCAACTTCGCCCGAGCGGGGGCAGACATCACCGCTGTGGATCTCTCCCCCCGCAGTTTGGACATCGCCCGCCAGGGTTTCGCCGTCTACGGCCTGTCGGGACGCTTTTTCTGCGGGAATGCCGAGGAGCTCTCCTCCTTTGTGCCCGTGGAGCCGTATGATCTCATCTACTCCTTCGGGGTGATTCATCATACCCCCCATCCGGAGCGAGTAATAGAGGAGATCAAGAAATATTGCGCACCTCACACAGAGGTACGGGTGATGCTCTACGCCAAGTGGTCGTGGAAGGTGTTTTGGATTGTTATGAAGTATGGACGCGGAGCGTTCTGGCGGACACGGCAACTGGTGCGCCGCTACTCAGAGGCCCAGGAGGGGTCTCCTGTTACCTATACTTATTCGTTTCGAGATGTGCGTCGCCTCTTCAAAGATTTCCGCATTGTGGAGATGCATAAGAAGCATATTTTCCCCTACAAGATTGACAAATATATCCGCTATCAATATGAGTGGGTCTGGTATTTTCGCTTACTTCCCACGCCTTGGTTCCGCTGGCTGGAACACCGACTAGGTTGGCATATCCTTATCGTGGCGAAGCCCGGCTGGCTATGACGACTGCTGTCCTCCCGGGGCGGGTTACCCTTGCGCGCAACACCCTGATCACCATTGTGGGGGGCGCTGTGCCGCCCCTGGTGGGGCTGGCGGTGGTGCCCTTATTTGTCCACGGACTGGGAACAGAGCGCTACGGACTGTGGACACTGGCAGGTAGTATCTTCGCTTACTTTTTGATCTTTGACATAGGGCTGGGGAAGGCCACTACTAAGTTTGTCTCCGAGGCGTTGGCCCGAGGCGAGAGGGAAGAGATTGCTTACCTATTTTGGACGGCTTTACTGGCCAGTGTCGCTTTGGGCGTTGTGGCAGGTGTGGCCTTTGCCGCAGCGGTGCCCTTTCTCACGACCCGCGTCCTGCGCATTCCCTCAGAGCTGGTGCCTGAGGCGCGGGCATTGCTACTGGTCTTCGCCCTGTCTGCTCCTCTGCACCTCTGCGCCAGGGCCGTGGGAGGCCTGTTGGAGGGGAGCCACAGGTTTGACCTTTCTAATGCCATTGGGGTGCCGGTGCGCATCCTGGGAATGGTGCTCCCTCTGCTGGGGGTGTGGCTCGGCTGGTCCCTGGCCGGGGTTGGCGCTCTAGCAGTGGGAGCGGGCCTTATAGGAGTTCTGGTTACGGGGGCCGTGGCCCTGCGGGTGCGCCCGGAGGTGCGCGGTGTGCCGCGGGTCAGCCAGGCAGCGCTGCGCCGCCTGTTGGGGTTTGGGGGATGGATGATGGGGGTCAGCATCCTGGCCTCCCTGGTGGCAGGAAGCGATCGAATAATCATTGGGACAGTGCTTTCTACCTCCGCCGTGGCATACTATGCGCCCCCACACAGCCTCATCTGGCAATCGTCTTCCATTGCCTCGGCCCTTTACGTGACCCTTTTCCCTGCCTTCAGCGCCCTGGGAAGTGTGGACAAGAAACGCATGGAGAGGCTTTATGCCTCTGCTTTCAAGGTGCTGATGGTGATAATGGGGCCCATCGCTTTACTTATCATTGTGTTCGCCCGGGAAGGGTTGACCTTATGGCTGGGAGCAGATTTTGCGCACGAAAGCACACGGGTGCTCCAAGTATTGGCCATAGGGATGTTCCTCAATACCCTTGCAGTGGTACCTTCCATTGCGTTACAGGGAGCAGGCAGGCCTGACTTAGTGGCGAGGATTTTCTTATTGGAAGCACCTGTTTATGTAGGATTGGCAGTATTATTAACGCGACAAATGGGCATTGTCGGAATGGCCTTGGCGTGGACCCTGCGCAACATAGCGGATGCTGTTCTATTCTCTCTCACAGCCTGGTGGGCTTTGGGCCTTGCTCCTACGCTGCTACTGGCAAACCGAGGCGTGATGGCCGGTGTGCTCCTGGTAGGACTAGCTTTTGGGATAGGTGTTATTCATCTCCTTTTACCTGCTTCTTGGATCCTCCTAAAAATGGTTCTCTCTATCGGACTCCTAAGCATCTTTGCGTTTCTGGTATTGTTTGTAGTGTTAAACACTGAAGAACGACAAGCCGTGAAGCAAATAACACCTTTCTTCCGTGATAACTCTTCCAAGATATCCACTTTGTAGAAAAGGGGGTCTGAAGTTCGTGCTTGATCGGGTGAAAAATGTCCACGCTCAGATGGGACACGTGCCGCCTTCTACGAAAAACCGTATGCCTTTCTTGGTGCGATCTCAGAGATCCCGAGGCGGTTCGTGTGGCGCGTCCGCCCTACAAAAACTCACCGTGGTGAAAAGTGAGTAAGAAGGAGGATGCTCTTCACCATGCTCACCATGTTCACCACCTGCGCCCCCTTCCGGGGCCACCGGAAAATCATTCAGACCAATGCCCTGCGCAGTTGGACACTTCTCCGCCCGCGTCCAGAAATTCTCCTCTTCGGCGATGAAGAGGGAACAACGGAGATCGCGCAAGAGTTGGGTATCCGTCATATTCCTCAAGTAGAACGCAATGAGTACGGGACGCCTTTAGGGGATGATTTGTTCCGACAAGCAGAGCGATTGGCAACACATTCTATTCTCTGTTTTTCTAACGCCGATATGATCTTCACCCAGGATTTCATGAACGCGATTCATACTCTCAGTTCCCTGAGAAAACCATTTGTTTTCACTGGCCCACGCCTGCCCGTGCAAGTGCACAGTTTTATAGACTTTTCTCAACCCGGATGGGACGCTGATCTTCTTGCAATGGCTAAAAAATTTGGACCAGACCTGGATGCTGTAGATTTCATTGTTTTCCCAAAGGGTTTGGAGCACAACATTCCCCCTATGGCGGTCGGGCGTGTTTGGCGTTTAGGATGGATCATATGGCGTGCCCGCTTGTTAAAAATCCCTGTAGTAGATGGCGGTGCTCTTGTGCCGGCGTTCCATCAGGATCATCCCTACGAACTTGGGGCCAAATGGGTATGGGAGGGCCCCGAAGCCCAAAAAAACCTTGAATTGACCAAAAAGATGTATGTGGAGTTTATCACACTAGATGCAACACATATTCTTACACAGCAAGGTATTCGTCCCGCGATAGGTCTGAAGTACCTTTGGCGGCGTTTCTACACTTTGCCCGTGTTTTACCCGTGGCTTCGACCCGTCTACGGACCCTTGTACTTTGCCCTGCGTACCTCGCGCCCCTTGCGCCTACGTTTGAGACTGACGTTATCAACACTCCTGTGAGGAAAGACCATTACTCGGAAACTCTTGCTACTTTGGAAAAAAATTGAGCTTCAAAACACTTGCTCATCCTGCTTGAGGTAGAACGATTGTTGGGATCTTTTTATCGAATCAAGCTCACAGTCCGAGATACCGTTAGGCGCTGGCATCACCTTCACAGAGCTTATGTACGCTTGAACGGTATTCTAGCAGATTGGCGAGAAAAGAAAGTTTCTGCGGCGTACCAAGCCGAATGTAAGCGCAAAGGAATTGTGGAGCTTTCAGACTCAGCCCTGCAGGAGGCCGTTGCCCAACGTGTTGCCGCTCGGGGGGGGCGTGTCACTCCTAAAAGAAAAGGAGACTTGCATATCTTTCTGATAACCCCTGATCCCTCATTTAAGCACACAACGATAAACACCTTACGGAGGTTCGGTCGCGTCACGAGTGTGGATTGGCAGCGTGCAGGATTGAACGATAACGACCTGAATTGGACGTCCAGTTTCTCCCGTATGCGTCGCGCCGTTTTGGAAACTTTCCAGGAAGCAATTGTTTCTCAGCCTATTGACGCTGTGGTCGCTTATGCTGTCAGCCCGACCGTTTTGCGTGAACTCACTCAAAGGTGCCCTAACATCATAACTTTTTTGATCAACTTCGACGATATTTTCCATTGGCCACGTCCCGGTTCATATACAAAAAATTTTTATCCTGTCGATTGTACTTCAGCAGTCGACCTCATTCTGACGTCTAATCCGGATATCGTTCCTAGATACCTTCTGTATGGAGGCTTGGCGATGTTTTCCCCCGGGGCCGCAGACCCAGAGATATTCCGCCCTTTCGATGCACCTTTCATTTATGATGTCTCTTTCGTTGGACACGCATTCGCTTGGCGCCGATGGTTCATTCAGCATTTGCGAAAAGAGGGAGTTCACGTCACCACTTTCGGATCAGGCTGGGAGAATGGCCCATTACCCTGGTCTGATCTCCCCAGAGTTTTCTCCCAGAGCCGCATCAACCTCGGTTTTTCAGCCACTGGACAGTCCCTCCTTATTCGTCAGATCAAAACCCGCGATTTTGAAGTGCCCATGTCCGGTGGCCTTTATCTGACCCTTAATAACCCCTATATCCATCGCGTTTATGATGTGGGTAAAGAAATCCTGGTTTTTGATGACCCTGCCGATTGTGCCAGGAAAATTCGTTGGCTATTAGCCCACCCTGACGAAGCGGACAAAATCCGCCGTGCAGGGCACGCCCGTGCCCGGCGGGACCATACTTATGAAGCCCGCTTCGAAAGAGCTTTTAGCCTCGCGGGACTTTTATAAAATTCGTCGGAAAAAATAATTAACACATCTGGAAAGTGACAATATTTTCCACGCAATATGTGGCCGCGTCTGTGCAGTAAACTTTTCCTGTGTCTTTTGCCGCTTCATACCAGCCCCGGCATATGGCGGCGCATCTACAACCTGCCCATGTTTTACCCGTGGCTCAGCCCCATCTACGCCCCCTTGCGCTTTACTCTACGGGTCTTGCGCCCACTGCGGGTGCGCCTGGGACTGGAACTGACCGGTTACACGCCCATATGGAAATGTCAGCGTTCTAGCGCCTTTTCACTTTTCATCAACCACTGAAGGCTGATACTTTTCCTTGTTTGGCCTAGACGCATGCGCATCCTCTATACCGGTCCCTTCCGTCCGGGCAGTTTGACGGAAGCCCGGCGCCGCGCCCTCCTGGATTTGGGCCATCAGGTTGTCGGTCTAGACCAGGCGATCTATTTTGACAAGGGGCATCCGCTCCTGCGCAAAGCCCAAAACCACGCACTCATTGGACCAGGTATTTGGGCCTACAACCGAGACCTCTTACGCCTGGCCCGCGAGACAAAACCAGAACTCATCTATGTGGATATGGGTATCTCCCTCTGGCCGAAGACCATCCGCGCTTTGAGAGCAACAGGGGCAAAAGTAGTCCACTACACCAGCGAGTTTTTCGGCTATCGCCGCTACCTCTATCGGCATTTCTTCCCTGCCGTCCCCTTCTATCACGCTCATGTGATCACCAATCGCCTGGTCATCCCCGAGCTGGAAAAGCGGGGGGCACAAAAAATTGTTATCACCGAATTCGGCTACGACCCCTCTTTGCACCGTCCGCCCAATCTCACATCGGAGGAGCGCCAACGGTATGGCTCCGATGTGGTGTTCGTGGGACATTGGGAGCCCCACTACGAAAAGATGCTCTCCGCCCTGCATCAAGCGGGGGTTGCGGTGCGCGTGTGGGGCCCGGGATGGCGACGGGCTCACTCCTTCCCCCGGGGCGTTCTCGGCCCACCCGTTTATGGCGAGGAGTATGTCAAGGTGCTGGGGGCGTCCAAAATCTGCTTAGGACTGCTCTCCAAGTGGAACCACAACCAGTCGGCCTCCCGCACCTTTGAAATCCCCGCCGTGGGGGCTTTCCTATTGGCCGAACGCACCGAAGACCACCTGCGCTACTTCGCAGAGGACAAAGAGGCCGTGTTTTTTTCCTCTGCTGAAGAACTAGTGGAGAAGGCGCGCTACTACCTCACCCACGAGGAGGAACGCCTGCGCATCGCTCGGGCAGGCCGGGAACGCTGCCTGCGTTCGCCCTATACCCACACCGACCGCATGCGTGCCGTTTTGGAGGCCTTGGGGTGAGGGTGCTGTTCATCTCCAACGACTTCCCCCCCAAGCCCGGCGGCGGGGCTATGGCAGCCTACGGCCTGGCTCGGGGGCTGCACCAGATCGGCGTAGAGGTATGGGTCCTCACCACTGCTCCCCCTCGGGGCCACACGGATGCGGAAGGGTTTCCCCTCACACGCACCGCCCCCCGCTGGGACAAAAAGGGAGTGAAGATTTTGCCCCTCACCCTGGCCTCCCTGGGCATCTGCCGACGATGGCATCCTCATCGGCTTCTGGCCCTGTCATGGACCCACGACGGCGTGGCTGCTCTGATCATCCGTCGTCTACGGGGTATCCCCTACCTCGTGATGGCCCACGGCACCGAAATCCTTCGCCACCGGCGCGGGCCTTTGCACCCCCTTATGCTCCGGGTGTTCCGCAACGCCATAGCGGTAGCGGCCAACAGCACCTTCACACACAGACTTGTGGTCAGTTTGGGAATTCCTGCCGAACACGTGTATGTCGTGCACCCCCCTATTGTGTCTACAAACCCCCCGGAACCTGATAGCCGTCTCGTGGACGAAAAGTTCAATCTCCGGGGCAAACGCGTCCTTCTGACTGTCGCCCGCCTGGTGAAGCGCAAAGGCCACGCCCAAGTGCTGGAGGCTCTCCGTGCCCTCAAAGACCGCTATCCAGACCTGGTGTATGTCATCACGGGCGATGGCGAATATCGAGCCGAACTGCAGCGCCTCGTCAGCCAGTACGGCCTAGAAGAGCAGGTGCGCTTTATCGGCTTCATCCCTCGGGAGGAGGTGTGGCAACTCTACCAACGGGCTGAAATTTACATTTCCCCATCCCTGGAGGACAAGGGAGATGTGGAGGGGTTCGGCATCTCCTTTGTGGAGGCGGGGCTGTGCGGGAAGCCGGTCATCGCCGGGCGCAGTGGGGGCGTGGCCGATGTGGTGCGGGACGGGGAAACGGGTCTGCTGGTGGATGCCCACAACCCGGGGGAGATCATCCGCGCCCTCACGCTTCTGCTGGACAACCCTGCCCTGCGGGAACGCTTGGGGCAGCGGGGGCGGGAGCGGGCACTCCAGGAGTTCACCCCGGAGGCGCAGGCACAAAAAATGTTGAAGGTGCTCGAGGATGCTGTCGCACGAAAAGTATAACGATGTGAAGAGCACAGAGTCGCATCGGCTGCAATTACTCAGTATGCTCCATAAAGCAGTGTCCGACCCCGCTATTGAACTTGTTACTGCACGCCTGAATTCATCCGACAGGGGATTCTTGAGGATCAAGTCGCGCCTCAATAGGCTGATCAATTATCGCTTACGCTATCTGGAGATCGCTGCTACATCCCCTCCCCTGCGGTGGGCCTGGCCCTCAAGGGTATTGAAAGGAAAAACTTTTTGGGGATCCAAACTGTATCTCCCCAACAAGGATCTGGACGCAGTTTTTCTTTGGGCGCTCACGGTGTGTTGGGGGTGTTATGCTCCCGATGGACCCGAGTTAGGCCTTACCAGGTTTTTTATAAAAATGCTCACGCCCAGGGATGTATTTTACGACATCGGCGCCAGTTACGGTTTTTACACTTTTTTGGCAGCTGAGTTGATCACAGAAGGTGAGATCCACGCTTTCGAACCTAACGAACGCGTTTTCTATTGGCTCAAGCGCAACTGTCACTATCCCCATGTGATTCTCAACAATTGTGCCTTGACGAATAAAAGTGGCCAAGGGATGTTATTCATGCCTTCAAATCATAGCGGTGCTGGCTCTCTGAGGCAAGAATTAGCCGTGAAGCGCCGGCTTCGCCGCGCTCAAATTCCGGTTCAACTGACTACTCTTGATGAATATGTCCAAAAACACCGTTCGCCGACTATAATCAAGATGGATGTGGAAGGTGCTGAACAACTCGTCATAGAGGGTGGGCAAAAATACCTCAGAGAAAATGCACCTATCATTGCGATGGAGGTGCACGGTGGTCAACCCTTTGAGCATTTTACTAAACTTGCTGTTCAGAGCCTGGTCGCGTTGGGTTTCCAGCCCTACCGTCTTAATCCCTTTGGCAATGTTGAAAAAGTCGACTTACAATTTCTTGAGAATCTTATTTCGAAAAATGATACGCTAGAAAACATGATTTTTTGCCGGCCAAACTCGGGTCGTATATAAGGGAACTATCTCTATGAAGTTCATTTTTGTGCATCACCAGCCGCACGGGCCATTCACCTTAGAGGCCCTCTGGAACGGCACACACGGTTTCGCCGGCTCCGTGGCGCACTTGCGTATCCTCTTTTGGCTTGCGTCGCGGGGGAACGAAGTCTACCTTATCGGGAATGTGCACAACGGCGTCCTGGGTGGTGTGCGCGCCATAGCGGGCCTGGAGCATGTGCACACCCTTTGTCAGGGCTGTTCTCCCGCTGCCCCCTCCGTGGTGGTGCTCAATCACTTCCCCGACAGGGCTTTATGGCGCGTCATTCGCCAAAACCCGCCCTGTCCCATCGTCGTATGGGCCAACAACCCCTTCGACACGCGTTGGCTGAAAGAACTGCAAAAGGGGAACATCGCCCGCATAGTTTGTCTTAGCCATTACGATCGGGAGCGCTATCGCATCTATCCGGGTTTTCAAGCTGTGGAGATGACCTATAGCGGGGTAGATTTAGATTTGATGGAAAAGGCCCCGGCGCGCACCAACGGCCACAATGTTGTCCTTTTCTGTCCCGTTCCTCGTCGCACGAAAGGAGTGCACAACTTGCTGCGCGCCTGGCCCTTTGTGCGCAAAGGATGCCCCGATGCCCGTCTGCGTATATGTGGTTCCGCACGCATGCACGACCCGCACGCACCCCTGGGGCCCGCAGGGGTCCTGGATCGGGATGTGGAAGAGGAGTTCAGCGAGTTGCTGGGAACACCAGAACGCCGCCAGAGGTGGGGAATATCCCTTTTGGGAACGCTCTCTCTGCCGCAAATCTATAGTGAAATGAAAGGGGCGACTGTCGCGGTGGTGAATTGTAACTGGCGGGGCTCCTTCGACACTTTCAGCCGCGCCGCTGTGGAAGCCCAATCTGCCGGAGCCCCCGTTGTGGGAGCCAAACGGGGAGCCCTCCCCGAAGTGGTGGCGGACGGCAGAACGGGGCTGTTAGTGAATCGCGCTGACCCCAAAGCCCTGGCCGAGGCGATCATCACCCTTTTGCGCAACAAGCCCTTACGAGACACGATGGCCGCCGCAGCACCCTCTTGGGCACGCCCCTTCGCCGACTATAACCTTTTGGCGGCTGACTGGGAAGCGATAGCCCGCCGCGCGTGGACGGGGGAAAACGCCCCCAGCCCTCGCAGACGCTTTGACGATTTCCTCCGCTCTATAGGATACGGCAGTCTGCGACGCACGGCCCGCAATCTTATTCGCGGCACTTCACTGGAAAGGCTCGTTTTGCGGTTCTACTCTGGCCGTTAGGTGATGTGATCACCGGAGGGTTGCGTATGTTTGCGCTTCGGTGTAATGTGTATGCTATCCTTATCGAACCTTGTAATGCTGATTTGTGCATCCAAAAGACTTGTTCCGCCGTCGCACTTGATAGTTTCTTCATCGCAACAGCCTAATCCGAGACTTGATAGCAATGACATATACAGGAACGCCCCGCATGTCGCATAGATTGATCGAGCGCCTCGAGCTCTGGGCAGGGCATCCGGCCGTGCCTTGGGTGCTCGCTTTGTCCTTCTTGGCCCTTCACCTCATAGGATTGGATTCCTCACCTATGGTGTACTGGGATGAGACACCAAACACCAGCGCCGCTCGAGAACTGGCCTTTTTCGGACGCTTCGCTGCCCCTGCTCTGTCAGGCACAATGTACTTGGACACGCACTTTTTTATTTATCCCCCCGTGTATCCCCTCATGCTGACAGCAATATATAAGTTATTCGGCTTTGGCATTTGGCAGTCGCGCATACCCAGCGTCATTCTCGGTGCCCTGTCCATAGCCACGGTCTACTGGGCAAGCCGCCGTCTGACAGGCTCTGCCCTTGTGGGTCTTGTGGCCGGCGCCTTGCTTTGGGGAGACTCCTTGTGGACATTAGCATCACGCTTGGCGCGCACTGATGTCCTGGCCATGACTTTCGTGATGGGAAGTCTGCTCGTTCTCCTTCACGCCAGAAAAACCGGCTCCCACTTCCCTCGGCAGCACCTCCTTGTGGGCGCATCTGGTGTTCTGGGGGGCCTGGCAGTGTTAACTGGGCCTCGGGCGGTGTTTCCGGCGATGGGCGTAGGACTGTCCGTTCTTGCTATGCAAGAGTTTGGGGAACTGCGCAGACGATTGCAAATGGGAGCCTGTTTCCTCTCCGGGGCAATTCTTCCAGCAATAGGATGGCTTGCCTATATCATATCCGCTCCCGAGGCCTTCCGCGTCCAGTTCATCCCTCACGCTTTTGGGGCAACCCCGCTGACACAAAGCCGTTGGTATTTCGGTGATACTTTATCAGAAAATCTCCGCATTTTCTTTGTAGCCTACCCCGTTATCATCGGAGGCCTTATATTTGCTTTCTCCCCTCTGTCGCTGCGCAGTCCTTCTGGGCTCATACTCCCCGTCATGTTTTTGCCATGTCTTCCCCTTCTCCTCCCGCCTGTTCCCGCTGTTTATGTCCTTCCATTATTCGCCATCTCGGCAGCAAGTCTGATAGTTTATATCCTGCGGAGAATATCGTTGACAAAGCCGCTTCTTTCGTTCATACTGATCTGTTGTGTTGCTACCGCTCTCTTGATTGCGCCTCTCGGACGCCTCAGCACGGCGCTCCTCCAACGGGAAAGCCGATCCGATGCCTACCTGCAAAGGGCTTTAAAGAGTCATCTCACACCACCATGCACCGTTGCCGGCGACCCCCTTGTGTACTTCGCGATATTGGGAATGGGGTGTGACTTTCGTCTCTTTCGATTCGGGCTCATCTTGTCGCAACCGGATGAGACTATACGTTGGGAGGAATATAAGAGAGCACTGGCAGATTGGAAGCCCGACTACCTCGTCCTTAAAGAGGGTACTGCGATCGATGAGATTTTTCCCCCAGGAACCGCCCTCCATTATTCGGAGACAGGAGTTTTAAAGTTAGGACGACCACGGCCGAGACTGTGGGAACTTTTAAGCCAAGGTCAAGGTACCATTGTCCTTGTTGTGTACAGGAGGCAAGGTGAGTAGCCACTTGATACCCCCTGTTGTGTTTATGTGGGTCTTGGCCTTCGGGGCCCGTTTCGCCTTCGGCAGTTGGCTGGCACCCGGAGCCCTGGCGGCTCTGGCATGGGCCGTCTTCGTTACCGTCTCTGCCTTGGTCCCCGATTACCAGTGGATGCCCACCGGCGGATTGTGGTGGATCGGTATAAACATCTTGACCTTCTGTATAGGATGCGGATTGGCTCTTCTATTGGTGCGGAAACGTCGCGGGGACTCGCCTGCTGTTCCGCCACAAGCTTTTTCTTCTCTTGAGCCCATCCTATGGATCTTGATGGGTTTGGCTGTTGTGTTCATTGTGTTGCTTTTGTTCGTCCTCCCGCCCACAGTTGCCGAGCGTTCTCTCCCCTTCCGTTTGCTTCACGGCACTCCTGCAGCAAGCATGATAGTGGGCGGATGCTTATTCGCCTCCGCTACCACCTTGCGCCAGCGAATAGTAGCGCTCTTGCCCCTTCTCCTGGGGCTCGCTCTCGCCACTTTGAGTAGTTCCCGCACAGCTAACGTCATCAATAACCTCTATTGGTTCCTCGGATTTGTGTATATGCAGGCGATGGTCGGAAAAAGAGGTATAGGAATTTCCCTCGCTCGCACTGCTCTTCTTCTGGCGCTTGCGGGCATCACTTTCCTTGGGGCTACCTTTGCCACCCGCCAGCGCTATGGTCGGACGGAGTATCCCTACGCCCAGGGAAGGGTGGAGCTCCTGGCTACCGTGTGGCGCGTAGAAGGGATTCAGGGCGCAGTGTTCAAGGCCTGGCCCGCCCTGCACACCCAAGCCCAAAGCTGGGCCTTCACTTTCACCGTGTGGTTTGACGAGGGCTGGGCCAACCCGCCATCGCTCACCTGGGGACGGTACTTTTTCGACGGTCCTATCCGCCTCTTGCAGGGCCGATGGGGTACCTACTCGGACCTTCCCGCCCGCTATGAGAATATAGAGATAGCGCCAGGTATATCCGCCAACACGGCAACTCTTTTCAAGTATCCTATCCTCGACTTCGGCTTTGGCGGTGCTTTAGTTCTGATGTTGTTGTTAGGTTTAATAGCCGGATGGGCCTACCGTCGCTTGCATGAAGGAAATGCAGCTGCATTTGCCATAGTAGTGGCTGTAACGTTTTACTTTCTTCTTAACATTGGCCCATTCGTCTACAACGCTCTTACTCAAGCCTACCTCATCCTCGCCCTCGCCCTCTGGTGGGCCAAACGCCGCTGGGAAAGAGAGCAAGGCAAGGTTCTCCGGACACAGCCCCAAGAAATCCCCACCCCAGCCCCGACACCGTCCCATGTATAACTTCACCAAACGCCTCCTAGACCTCTTCGTCGCCCTGGCTGGCCTGACCCTTACCGCCCCCCTCTTCCTTCTCATCGCCATCGCCATCAAACTGGACTCCCCGGGCCCCGTCTTCTACCGCGGCCTGCGCATCGGCCAGCACGGACGCCCCTTCCGCATCTTTAAGTTCCGCAGTATGGTCGTCAACGCCGAACGCCTGGGCGGCCCCTCCGTCGCCGACACCGACCCCCGCATCACCCGCGTCGGCAAATTCCTGCGCAAAACCAAACTGGACGAACTCCCCCAACTCCTCAATGTCCTCAAAGGCGAGATGAGCCTTGTAGGCCCACGCCCCGAAGTGCCCCAGTATGTGGAGATGTTCACCCCCGAAGAGCGCGCCATCCTCTCCGTCAAGCCCGGCATGACCGACTGGGCCTCCCTGTGGGACATCGACGAGGGGGCCATCCTGGCCAAGGAGCCTGACCCCGAAAAGGCCTACCAGGAGAAGATTCGCCCCGAAAAGATACGCCTCCAACTCAAATATGTGCGAGAGCGTTCCCTGTGGACAGACCTGAAAATCCTCGCCCTGACCGTGTGGTCGGTGGCCACCAAACCCCTGAAGCGGTAGCCGTGGGAACCACTTTCCCTCCCTTCCTTCTGGTGCACCTGTTGCGCACCATGGTGCGCATCCGCATCTTTGAGGAGCGCACCGCCGACCTGCTCCTCCGGGGGGAGATTCGCTGTCCCACGCACCTGTACATCGGCCAGGAGGCCATCGCCACCGGAGTGTGCGCCGCCCTGGACCGCTCGGACTACATCCTGGGCACCCATCGCTCCCACGGCCACTTCCTGGCAAAGGGCGGCTCCATGCGCGCCCTGATGGCCGAAATGTTCGGCAAGAAAACAGGATGCGCCTACGGACGGGGCGGCTCGATGCACCTTATCGCCCGGGAAGTGGGCTTTTTAGGGTCAGTGCCCATGGTCGCCGCCACCATCCCTATAGCCGTCGGCTCCGCTTTGGCCTCTACCCTCTTGGAGCAGGGACGGGTGGCGGTCTCCTTCTTCGGCGACGGCGCCACCGAGGAGGGCGAATTCCACGAATCCCTGAACTTCGCCGCCCTTTGGAAACTCCCCGTGCTGTTCGTCTGCGAGAACAACTTCTACTCCACCCATATGCCCTTGCACGCCCGCCAGCCTACCCAAGACCTCACCCGCCACGCCCTCGCCCACGCCATCCCTGGCGTCGCCGTGGACGGCAACGATGTGGTGGCCGTCTATACTGCCGCCCACGAGGCCGTCCAGCGCGCCCGCGCGGGCCTGGGCCCCACCCTGTTGGTGTGCAACACCTACCGCTGGCGGGGACACGTGGGCCCCCACTGGGATTTGGACAAAAACATCCGCCCCCAAAAGGAGGTGGAGGCGTGGATGGCCCGCTGCCCTATCCATCGCCTGGAGACCGCCCTGCTGCAGCAGGGCCTCCTGACCCCCCAGGAACGGGACACCATCTACGCCCAAGCCGTGCACGAGGTGGAAGACGCCGTGGCCTTCGCACGCCACAGCCCCTTCCCGGACCCGGTGGAACTGCCCGCCCACCTCTTCACAGACAGGAAAACCCCCTGACATGCGCACCCTCACCTACGCCGAAGCCATTCGCGAAGCCTTCGCCCAGATGCTGGCCACCAACCCCCGCCTGTTGGTGATCGGGCAGGGGGTAACCAACCCCTGGTATGTGGGCGACAGCATGCGCGACCTGGATAAGCAGTTCGGCACCCGCCGTATCATCGACCCCCCTGTCTCCGAGCAGGGCACCAACGGTATCGCTATCGGTGCCGCCCTGGCCGGCATGCCCACCATCCTCATTCACCCCCGCATGGACTTCCTCCTCAAAGGGGTGGAACAGATCATCAACCAGGCCGCCAACTGGTGCTATGTGTTCGGGGGCCAGGCGGGTGTGCCCCTGGTCATTCGCGCCATCATCAACCGCGGGGGCGAGCAGGGTGCCCAGCATTCCCAAGCCCTGCAGGCCCTCTTCGCCCACATTCCCGGCCTGAAGGTGCTCATGCCCGCCACACCCTACGACGCCAAAGGCCTCCTCATGGCTAGCGTGCAGGATGGCAACCCCATCGTCTACATTGACGACCGCTGGCTCTATAAAGAGCGAGGGCCCGTCCCCGAGGAGCCATATACCGTCCCCATCGGAAAGGGCATTATTCGCCACGAAGGACAGGATGTCACCCTGGTCGCCCTCTCCTATATGGTTGTGGAGGCGCAAAAGGCCTTGCCCCTCCTGGAACAGCAGGGTATCTCTGTAGAACTCATTGACCTGCGCTCCGTCAAACCCTGGGATAAGGAGTTGGTGCTCGCCTCCGTGCGCAAGACGGGACGCCTGGTAGTGGCCGACAGCGGGTGGCGCACGGGGGGTGTCTCGGCAGAGATTGTGGCCACAGTGGCCGAGGAGGCCTGGGCTGTCCTGAAAGCGCCGCCCCTGCGCCTGGCCCTCCCTGACCTCCCCGCCCCCACCTCCCGGACCTTGGAGGAGGCCTACTACCCCCGCGCAGCCCACATCGTAGACACCGTAACCCGCGCCTGCGGGAACGCACACCGCTAAGGAGGCTGGCATGCCCACGCCCTGGAAAGTGCCCTACATTGACTACCCCACCGCCTTCCGCAAGATGGAGGGCGAGATTATGGAGACCATCCGTCAGGTGCTGGCGGGGGGCGACCTTATCCTCCGCAAGCACGTGGAGGCTTTTGAGGCGCACCTGGCTCAGTTCGTGGGCACCCGCTACGCCATTGGCGTCAACAGCGGCACCGATGCCCTTCATCTCTCCCTACGGGCTGCGGGCATCGGTCCAGGCGACGAGGTTATCACCGTCTCCCACACCTTTGTGGCCACGGCCGCTGCCATCCACCACGCCGGCGCTACCCCCGTCCTGGTGGACATCGGCGACGACCACAACATGGATGTGGGCAAGGTGGAGCGGGCTATTACCCCCCGCACTAAGGCCATTATCCCCGTCCACCTCAACGGGCGCCTGTGTGCGATGGACGCCCTGATGGCCATCGCCCAGCGCCACAATCTACTGGTCATTGAAGACGCCGCCCAAGCTTTGGGAGCATCCTATAAGGGACGCAAGGCCGGCTCCTTTGGCATCGCCGGATGCTTCAGTTTCTACCCCGCAAAAATCCTGGGGGCCTTTGGCGACGCCGGCGCCGTCGTAACCAACGACCCCCAGATCGCCCAGAAGGTGCGCTGGCTCCGCAACCACGGGCGCACCGAGGATGGGGATGTGGCCCTCTTCTCCTTCAATAGCCGACTGGACAACCTCCACGCCGCCATCCTAGACCTCAAGTTGAAGTGGGTTCCCGAGTGGATTCGCCGCCGGCGGGAACTGGCCCGCCTGTATCACCAGCGTTTGGCTGATCTCCCCCAGGTGCACCTGCCCCCGCCCCCTGTGGAGGAGGGACCCTTCTTTGATGTATTCCAGAACTACGAGATAGAGGCTGAGCGGCGCGATGCCCTGGTGGAGCACCTCAAGGCCCAGGGGATAGAGGTGATGCTCCCCTGGGGAGGGAAAGCGGTGCACCACTTCAAGGCCTTGGGCCTTTCCCACTACGCCCTCCCCAAGACCGACGCCGTGTTCCGGCGCGTGCTGATGCTCCCCATGCACCCCGAACTGACCGACCAACAGGTGGAGTATGTCGCCCAAAGCATCCGCGCCTTCTACGGGCGCTAAGCCCGCCGACTACACCCCCGTTACCGAGCGCCCCGGCCTTAGGAGCACGCCGGAGGCCCTTTCCATGCTCGTAACCCGCTACGCCGTGGCGGCGCGCCACGCCCAGGGCAAAGAGGTATTGGAGGTGGCCTGCGGGGCGGGGATGGGGCTGGGATGGCTGGGCAAGGTAGCCAAGCGCCTGGTGGGGGGCGACTTCACTCGCCCCCTCCTCCGACAGGCTCAGGCCTATTACAAAGGCCGTGTGCCCCTGGTGCAATTGGACGCCCACGCCCTCCCCTTTCGCGACGCCAGTTTTGACCTGGTCATCCTCTACGAAGCCATCTACTACCTGGCGCGCCCCGACGCCTTCCTCAAAGAGACGCGACGTGTCCTGCGCCCTGGAGGTATGCTTCTAGTGTGCTCCGCCAATCGGGAGCGCCCCGGCTTCGTCCCCAGTCCCTTGAGCGTCCGCTACTATTCGGCACGTGAACTGGTTGACCTCCTGCAGGCACACGGCTTTGCCGTCCAGGTGTTCGGAGCTTTTCCCGCCGCTGAAGGGAAACGGGAAGGCCTTATCAACCTGGCCCGCAAAGCGGCCTCCACCGTCAACCTCATCCCTGGCTCCCTGAAGGCGCGGGAGATCCTCAAACGCATCGTTTATGGCAAGTTGGTGCCCTTCCCCAACGAGGTCTCGGACAAAGATGCCCCTGTAGCCGACCTGGTCCCCCTTGCGCCTGTGGGGCCCACTCCGCACTACAAGGTGCTTTACGCCCTCGCGCGTTTATCGTAAACAATACCCACGCAATGCCGGTGGCCACTGCTACTGAATCCATGAGTCACCCCCAGCCAACTACCCCACTGAAGAGCCTCCCTTACGTCTCCGCCATCATCCCTTGCCGCAACGAGGAGCGTCATATCGCCGACTGTCTGGACTCTATCGTCGCCAACGACTACCCCAAGGAGCGCCTAGAGGTGCTGGTGGTGGACGGGCAGAGCACCGACCGCACCCGCGCCATCGTGCAGGACTACGCCCGTCGTTACCCCTTCATCCGCTTGCTGGACAACCCCAAACGCATCATTCCCTCCGCCATGAACATCGGCATTCGCTCCGCCCGGGGCGAGGTGATCATGAAGATGGACGCCCACTCCACCTATGCCCCCGACTACATTCGCCGGTGTGTGGAGGCCCTCCTGGAGTATGGTGCAGATAACGCCGGGGGACGCCTCGTTCACACCCCTGGGGCCAACACCCTCACGGCCCATGCCATCGCCCGCGCCCTGATGCACCCCTTCGGAAGCCTGAACAGCTTCTTCCGTGTCGGCTCCCCCGGACCCCGCTGGGCCGACACCGCCGCCTTCGGGTGCTACCGACGGGAGGTCTTTGAGCGCATTGGCCTCTTCCGCGAAGATTTGACCCGCAGTTCCGACATTGACTTCAACCGACGGCTCCTGCGCCAGGGTGGGAAAATCCTGTTAGTGCCTGCGGCGGTGGGCTACTACCGTTCCGACACCACCTTGGGGAAGTTTTTGCGGCATAACCTCTCCGACGGCTTCTGGGCCACCTACCCCTTGCGGTTCGGGACTGCCTTACGCCCCCGCCACTATGCCCCCATCGGCCTCTTGACCCTGTTCCTGGGGCTGGTAGCCTTGGGGGTGTGGCGTCCTCTTCTGGGCGTGCTCCCCGCCCTTATGCTGGGGGGGTATGCCGCCATCTCCCTGACCGTCGCCGTGCGCACCGCCCTGCGGGAGAAGCGGGCGGGCTATGTAGTGGCCCTGCCCCTGGCCTTCGCCATACGGCACGCCGGCTATGCTTTAGGCTCCATCGCCGGCCTGGGGCGGGCGGTGGCCTCTGTGGAGTTTTGGCGCACCTGGCTGGGGCGCCGACAAAGCGAAAGATGACGTCCCCCAACGTCTCCAAACGCCGTGTGCTCATCGCCGGGGCGGGGGAGGCCGGGTCCCGCGCCGCGCGGGAGATGCTCCGCCACCCCGAAGGCGGCCTGGTGCCCGTCGGCTTTCTGGACGACGACCCCCTCAAGCAGAACCAGACCATCGCCGGCCTGCCGGTGCTGGGGCCAATAGACGCCCTCCCCACCGTTGCCCGTCAGGTGGCAGCCGACGAGGTGCTCATCGCCATGCCCTCGGCACCCGGGCGGGTCGTGCGCACCATTGTGCACCTGGCCCAAGGCGTGGGATTGGGCTATCGCATCCTCCCCGGCACCTACGATATCCTGACGGGACGCGTAGAGGTTTCCCCCATCCGCAATGTGGAACTGGAGGACCTGCTGCGCCGCGAGCCGGTGCATCTGGACTTGGCAACCATTGCGAGCTACCTGCAGGGACGGGTCGTGCTCATTACCGGGGCAGGAGGATCCATCGGCAGTCAAATCCTGCGGGAAATTGTGCCCTTCCAGCCGCGGCAAGTGCTCCTGGTGGGACACGGCGAAAACAGCCTGTTCACCCTGGAGGAGGAGATCTCCTTCCGTTGGCCTCACCTCCCCAATCGCCTCTTGGTGGCCGATGTGCGCGACCAGGAACGCATGGAGCACCTGTTCCGCGTCTATCGTCCGGCGGTGGTGTTCCACGCCGCGGCCCACAAGCATGTGCCCCTGATGGAGCACAACCCCGATGAGGCCGTGTTCAACAATGTGCGGGGCACACACATCGTCGCCGAGTTGGCCCTGCGCTATGGCGTGGAGCGCTTCGTCAACATCTCCACCGATAAGGCCGTCAACCCCACCTCGGTTATGGGAGCCACCAAACGGGTAGCCGAGATGGTCGTCGCCTGGCTATCTCGTCGCGCCCAGGAGGGACAGGCCTTCGTCTCCGTGCGCTTTGGGAATGTGCTGGGCAGTCGGGGGAGCGTGGTGCCCCACTTTCAGAAACAGATTCGTCGTGGAGGCCCCGTTACCATCACCCACCCGCAGATGACCCGCTACTTTATGACCACCTCCGAGGCTGCCCAACTGGTGGTGCAGGCGGGAGGCTTGGCAGAGAACGGCGCCCTGTATGTGCTGGATATGGGTGAGCCTGTCCGCATCGTGGATCTGGCCCACGACCTCATTCGCCTATCGGGGCTGGAACCGGGAATAGACATAGAAATCGTCTTCATCGGCCCCCGTCCCGGAGAGAAACTGCACGAGGAGCTGTGGTCGGCCGAGGAACGGGTCAGCCCCTCCCCCCATCCGAAAATCTTGCGTGTCTCTTCCCCTCAACCCCCGCCCCACTTCGCGCATCTCCTGGAAGCGCTTTTCCAGACAGCACGCGAACGGGACTACCCTGCCATTCAGGACGCCCTGAAACAGCTGGTGCCATCCTACCAGCCTGCATCCCCACAAGTTGCCACCCCTTGATTGCGCCTGTGTTACAGACCCTCCTTTGGGCAAGGGACGCTGGCACACTGCAGCCCCGTGTGGTATAGTAAAGTGTTTTTAAGGAGCAACCCATGACCGAGCCCACACCCCAAGTGCTCCCCCGTGAAGCATCCCCCGAAGAGGAGGTGCGGTCCCTCCTCCGGCGCATCATCACCGTCGTCATCAACTGGTGGTGGGTCATCCTTATCCCACCCGTTCTGGCGGGCGTGCTTACCTTCCTCTTCCTCTCCCGTCAGACCCCCATCTATCAGGCCACCTCCCTGGTTCTGGTGCAGCAGGCCTCCCCCTCTCCCCTAGTAACCTCTGGCGACCTGGTTACGAGCGCCCAGTTGGCGGGCGTCTACCGCGACCTGGTAACCACCCGTCCCGTGCTGCAACGGGTAGTGGAGCAGGCCCAACTCCCCTATGGCCCGGACGCCCTAGCCGGCAAGGTGCGGGTCAGCGCCCGCCCGGGCAGCCAAATCTTGCGCATCTCCGTGCGGGATTCCAACCCCCAGGAGGCAGCCCGCCTCGCCAACATCCTGGCCGATGTGTTCATCACCAAGACCCAGGAGGATCGCCTCGCCCACATCGCCCGCCTTCAGGCAGCCGCCCAGTCGCAAGGGGTAGGCGACCCCTCCTCTTTGGCCCAGGCGCAACTGCTGGCCATGGGCACCCTTATGGTGATTGAGCCGGCCCTCCCCCCCCGTCGACCTGTGGCCCCCGCCACGGGACGCCTCACAAGCCTCGCCGTGCTCTTAGGAGCCCTTCTGGGTATCGTCGGAGCCTTCGCTATGGAAGCCCTCAACAACAAGGTGCGCACCCCCGAAGAGGTTGAGGCCCTTTTGGGTGTCCCCGTATTAGGCACTGTCTTTCTCTGGAAAGAAAAAGAGTACGGCTCCCGCCCCATTTGGGGGCGCGACCGCCCCAAGTCCACCCTGGCCGAGTCCTACCGCCAGGTGCAGGCCAACACCCAGTTCGCCCTGGCCGCGCACCCCAACGCCAAGACCCTCCTCATCACCAGCCCCACCGCCAACGAGGGGAAGAGCACCACCGCCGTTAACCTGGCGGTGGCCTTTGCCCAGGCCGGCCTGCGGGTGCTCCTTGTGGACGCCGACCTACGCCACACCGACCTGCACCGCTGGTTCGGCATCTCTAACGAACGGGGTCTCTCCAATCTCCTGGCCGATGCAAACCTGGCTCCCGCCTCCCTCGTGCAGGAGACGGGGATAGAACGCCTCCGCCTCCTTCCCGCGGGGCCTACGCCCCCCAACCCCGCCGAACTCCTCTCCCTGCCCCGCGCCCAGCAGGTCTTTCAGGCCCTGGAGAGCCTGGCCGACATGGTGCTGATAGATGCCCCCCCTGTCATCCCCGTCTCCGATGCCCTGCGCCTGGCCCGCTTCGCCGACGGCGTCCTACTGGTGGCTAACCCCCGTGTTACCGTGCGGGAGGCCCTGCTCCAAGCCTATCGGGCCATCCGCCAGACGGGGACACCCGTGCTCGGGGCCATCCTCAACGGTTTCTCGGTCCCCCGCTTCCGCTACTACGGCTATGGCTACCGCTACGGCTACTACTATTACTACCACTACGGCTACTACGGCTACGGGACGGATGGGGATGGCCTTTCCCCACGCCCCAAGGGCGTGTTCGCCCGCCTGCAAAAGGCCCTGGGCATGGGGCGGAAACATCGCTCCTCCCGGCGCACCTCTTAAAGGCGTTGCTTTGAGGCTAATCTCCACTACAGCGCCCCACGCCGCCCTACCGGGCACACACCCCAGTCCATCTCGCAGCCCTTCTCCGCGTCTTTCCCATGGGAGCGTTTGTATGCTCTCCTTGCACCGTTCCCCCCTTCATCCTGATGCAAACCATTGACAAGGGTCAGGAGGTGCGATTGTGCCAACGCGTGTCCTGGTAACCGGCGCCGGCGGTTTCATCGGGCACCACCTGGTCAAACTCTTAGTGAGTAAGGGCTACTGGGTGCGCGCCGTAGACATCAAACCCCCGGAGTTCGAACCCTCCCCTGCGCACCAGTTCGAAATCTTAGACCTGCGCCGCTGGGATAGTTGCCTCATCGCCACCCGAGGCATAGAGGAGGTCTATCACCTGGCTGCCGATATGGGGGGCATAGGCTACATTACTGCCTACCACGCCGAAGTGGCCCGCAACAACACCCTCATCAACGCCCATATGCTGGAAGCCAGCCGGCTCAACGGCGTCTCCCGCTTCCTCTTCTCCAGTTCCGCCTGCGTGTATCCCCAATATTTGCAAAAAACCCCCGACGTTACGCCCCTCAAGGAGGAGGATGCATATCCCGCCGACCCTGAAGAGGGCTACGGGTGGGAGAAACTGTTCGCCGAAAAACTGTGCCAATACTATCGCGAGGACTTTGGTCTCCAGACACGCATCGTCCGCTTCCACAATGTCTACGGCCCCTTGGGCACTTATGAAGGAGGACGGGAAAAGGCCCCCGCTGCCATCTGCCGCAAGGTCGCCCTTGCCCCCGATGGCGGGGAAATTGAGGTGTGGGGCGACGGCAAGCAGACCCGTTCCTTCATGTATGTGGACGACTGCGTGGAGGGCATCTACCGTATCATGCGCTCCGATTATCCCCATCCCCTGAATTTGGGCACCGACCGCCTAGTAACCATAGACGAATTGGTGGATATCGTCTGCGCCATCGCCGGCAAGCGCCTGCGTAAGCGCTACGACCTCTCCAAGCCCCAAGGCGTGCGCGGACGCAACAGCGATAACACCCGCTTGCGCCAGGTCCTGGGGTGGGAACCGTCCATCCCCCTGGAGGTGGGGCTGGAGCACACCTACCGCTGGATAGAAGATCACCTGCGTAAGGCCGGACGCATTCCCACCTTACCTGTCCGCGCCTAATCCTGCCATGCGTGCCCTGGTAACCGGGGGCGCAGGTTTCATCGGCTCCCACCTGGTGGACCGCCTCGTGCGGGAAGGCTTCCAGGTGGCTGTGGTGGACAACCTCTCCACAGGGCGTCGGGAATATGTGCATCCCGACGCCTCTTTTTATCCCCTCGACATCCGCTCCCCCCGCCTTGAGGAGGTCTTCCAGGCCCATCGCCCCCAAGTAGTCTTCCACCTAGCTGCCCAGGTGAGTGTAGTGAGATCCCTGGAGGACCCTGTGGAGGATGCGTCGGCTAACATCCTCGGCTCCCTGAACCTCCTCGCCCTGTGTCGGCGCTTCGGTGTGGAGCGTTTCATCTACAGTTCCACTGGCGGCGCCGTTTATGGCGAGCCCCAGTACCTCCCCTGTCCCGAGACCCACCCGATTGTCCCCCTTTCCGCCTACGGAGCCAGCAAGTATGCGGTAGAGGTCTACCTCCCCTTATTCCGTGCCCTCACCGGCTTCACCTATACCGCCCTGCGCTACAGTAATGTCTATGGTCCCCGCCAGGACCCCTACGGCGAAGCGGGCGTGGTGGCCATCTTCTCTCGACGCATGCTGGACGGACAGGAGGTGGTCATCTACGGCGACGGCACCCAGGAGCGGGACTTCGTGTATGTGGAAGATGTGGTGGAATCCAACATCCTGGCCTTACGCCAAAGGGTGAGCGAGGTGTATAACATCGGCACGGGCACGGGCACCAGCGTCAACGCCCTCTTCCAGCATCTGGCGCGCCTCACCGGCTATCAGCGCCCCCCGCGCTATGCCCCCCCACGCCCTGGGGAGGTCTACAAAATCCGGCTGGATGTGCGCAAGGCCCAAAACGGTCTAGGCTGGACACCCCAAACCGACCTGGAACAGGGCCTGGAGCGTACCGTCCACTTCTTCCGCACGGGGCGTCTATAATAGGGACAGGTGGTGTGCTGTGGCGGTTCAGGTCCAACGGCTGCGTTTCACCGTGGACGAATACCATCGCCTCGCCCAAGCGGGTATCCTGGGCGAGGACGACCGCGTAGAACTCCTGGACGGGGAGATCCTGGTGATGGCCCCTATCAGCAGCCGCCACGCCGCAGCAGTGAATCGCCTCAACGCCCTCTTCTCGGCTCTGGTGAGGCGGCAGGCTGTGGTCGCCGTCCAAAACCCCGTGCGCCTCAGCCTCTACTCGGAACCCCAGCCCGACATCGCCCTCCTGCGCCCCCGCCCCGACTTCTACGCCTCCGCCCACCCCCAGCCCCCCGATGTCCTCCTCCTGGTGGAGGTAGCCGACGCCTCCCTCCCCTACGACCGGGAGGTCAAACTCCCCCTCTACGCCCGTGCCGGCATCCCCGAAGTGTGGCTCGTCAACCTCGCCAGCGACACCGTAGAGGTCTACCGCTCCCCCTCCCCCCAGGGCTACGAGGACGCCCACACCCTCCCCCGCGGCCAGCGCCTCTCCCCGCATCTCCTCCCCCAGGTCTCCGTAGCCGTAGAGGACATCCTGGGGTAAGGCGACAGGGGGGTATGCCGTGGCGGTCCAGGTCAAACGGCGGCGCTTCACCGTAGAGGAATACCATCGCCTCGCCCAAGCGGGTATCCTGGGCGAGGACGACCGGGTAGAACTCCTGGACGGGGAGATCATAGTGATGGCCCCTATCGGCAGCCGCCACGCCGCAGCAGTCAAACGCCTCAACGCCCTGCTGACGCGTCATGTGGGCACACAGGCCATCGTGGGTGTGCAGGACCCTATTGACCTGGGAGCCTACTCCGAGCCCCAGCCCGACCTGGTTCTGCTTCGCCCCCGCCCCGACTTCTACGCCTCCGCCCACCCCCAGCCCCCCGATGTCCTCCTCCTGGTGGAGGTAGCCGACGCCTCCCTCCCCTACGACAGGGAGGTCAAACTCCCCCTCTACGCCCGTGCCGGCATCCCCGAAGTGTGGCTCGTCAACCTCGCCAGCGACACCGTAGAGGTCTACCGCTCCCCCTCCCCCCAGGGCTACCAGGAGACTTGCACCCTCCGTCGCGGCCAGACCCTCTCCCCCCTCCTACTCCCCCAGATCTCCCTCGCCATAGAGGACATCCTCGGCTGATCCCCCCGCCTGCTACCCCTCGCGCAGCGCCTTGTCCAAGTCCTCCAACAAGCGCTTCGCCCTGGGGCTTACCTTCTTGGGAATCTGCACCTGGATATGCACCACCAGGTCGCCGCGCCGTCCGCCGTGCACATCGGGCACCCCTTTCCCCTTGATGCGTAGCGTAGTCCCGTGGGCGGTGCCCGGCGGAATGGTAACTTTTTCCTTACCCCCGTCCAGCAGAGGCACCTCCACAACACCCCCCAATACCGCCTGAGGGATCGTGATCCCCACCTCCACAGCCAGGTCGTTCCCCTCCCGTCGGAACAGAGGATGCGGCTCCACCTCGACCGTTATGTAGAGATCCCCTGCCCGTCCCCCGTTCCTGCCCGCGTTGCCCTCCCCGGCCAAACGCACCTGCATCCCGTTCTCCACCCCGGCGGGGATGCGCACCCGCAGGGTGCGCTTCTGCCGCACCACCCCCTGCCCACGACACTCCCCACACGGGGAGGGGATAACCTTCCCTTCCCCCCCGCAGGTGCCACAGGTGACCACCTGCACAAACTGTCCAAAGATACTGGCATAGGAACGGCGCACCTGGCCCGTCCCCCGACAGTTGGCACACGGGGCTGGGCGCGTGCCCGGGGCACACCGACTCCCCTGACACGCCGAACACACCTCAAGACGGGTTACGCTCACCTCTTTCTCCGCACCGAAAGCCGCCTCCGCAAAGGACAGGGTCAGGTGAGCGGACAGGTCTGCCCCCCGCGCCGGCCCCGCCCGCTCCCGCACCCCCAGCCCCCCGAAGAAGGCCTCAAAGATATCCCCCAAGCCCCCCGTAATATCCACACCTTCAAACCCCCGGGCCATCGTCCCCTCTAATCCCATATGCCCGTAGCGGTCATAGAGGGCCCTCTGCTGGGGGTCACTGAGCACCTGATAGGCCTCGTTGATCTCCTTGAAGCGCTCGGCGGCCTGGGGGTCTTTATTGCGGTCGGGGTGCCACTCCAGGGCTAGCCGGCGGAACGCCTTACGGATATCCTCCTCCGTAGCGTCCCGGGGCACACCCAGCACCTCGTAGTAATCCCGCTTGGTGGTGGCCATAGGTCTTCCCAGGGGTTATTATAGCCCTTCGGGGCGAGGGGTTTATCCCCCCTGTGGCGGGGGTGGTGGCTCCCCCGCAGAGGCATGGGGCGGGGGCGGCTTCCCTGCCCCCACCAGCACCAGAGCCGGGCGCAACAGGCGCCCGTGCAGGCGATACCCCCGCTGGACCACCTGGACCACCTTCCCCGGCTCCCCCTCCACCTCCCGCAGGGCCTGATGGCACGAGGGGTCAAAAGGCTTCCCCTCCGCCTCCACCTCTGCCACCCCGTGCGCCTGGAGCACCGCCACCAGGCGTCGGTAGATCAGATATATCCCCTCTATCCAGGTGAAAGCGCGCAAGGCGGGGGGAAGGGCGCCCAATGCCCGCTCCAAGTCGTCCACCACCGCCAGGAGATCCAAAACGATACCCGCAGACGCAAACTTAAGCAGTTCCCGCCGCTCCTGCTCCACCTGGCGGCGGTAGTTGGCCAGGTCAGCTTCGGCCCGCTGCCAGTTGGCCAGCAGGCGCTCCGTCCGCGCACGCAGCTCGGCCACCTCCTGCTCCAGGGCCTGGGGAGCACCACTCGGAGTGGGGTTCTCCACACCATCCCTCCGGGCAACGGATGCAACCGTCAACTCCACGAGGGCTTGGGGTGCAGGGAGGCCACCAACTCGGTCAAAAGGGTGGCGATGTAGCCCACCCCGGCCACTGCCTGGGGATAGGCCAGACGCATAGGAGCCACCAGGGCCAGGTAACCCTGGGATGCGGAGGGCGTCCCATACGGGGCCACCACCACGCTGAAGGGATGGAGGGCATCCTCGGGGTTCTCGTCGCCGATGACCAGCCGCATCCCCCTCTCCGGCGCCAGAGAAAGGATAGTCTGGGTTAAGCGCCCCCCCTCCACCATCCTTACCAGGCTCCGCACCTGGGACAGGCTGGCCACATCGGGATGGCTTAACAGGTACGCCAACCCCTCCGTGGCCCATTCCACCGCGTCGTCGGCCTCGGCCCGCTTCAGAATGCGCAAAACTGCACGGATAACTCGGCGCTCAAAGGGGGAGAGGCGTCCCACAAGCAGGGCAATTTCCTGGCGTCCCCGTCCGCTTATCAGGGCTGTCAGGCGTGACGCCACCTGCTCCAAAGTGTGGGGGGCAACGGGCTGCTCCAGGGGGAACAGTTCCTTGCGAACCTCGGCATCCTCCAGCACCACCACCAGCAGGGCCACCAAGTCCTCCAGCGCTACCAGGTCCAGATGGCGTAAACGCACCGGCTTCACCCGCGGGAGGATGCTCACCGCCAAGCCGCGCAACAAATCGGCCAAACTCTCGGCCGCCAAGCGCGCCCACACCTCCACATCCCTGTCAGCGGCGGTGAAACGCTTGCGCAGGCGGGTCTTGACACTCTCGGACAACTCCGCCGGCTCTGCGAGATACTCCACATAGTAGCGGTAGCCTCGGGGAGACGGCACACCCCCTGCCGAGGGATGGGGGCGACGGATATACCCCTCCTCCTCCAACACCGCCATCTCGTTGCGCACCGTCGCCGGGCTGACCCCCAAGCCGTGCTGACGCACGATGGCCTCCGAAGGCACCGGCTGGCCTACGGCAATATAGGTCTGCACAATGGCCTTCAGCACCGCCCGACGGCGAGGAGTAAACACCGCAGACATAGCCCTATCCCACACCCCCTTCTGAGGGCACTCTAACACTGGGAGAAGGGCATGTCAAGGCGAGGGCCACACGCTGCACAGCCACCATTGGCAGGAGCGGAGGGATTTGAACCCCCGACCACCGGTTTTGGAGACCGGCGCTCTCCCGGGCTGAGCTACGCTCCTGCACCCCCGTTGTCCCCGCCCCTGGAGGGACTCGAACCCCCGACGCCCGCCTTAGGACGGCGGCGCTCTATCCTCTGAGCTACAGGGGCATTGGTGGAGATAGGGGGGCTCGAACCCCCAACCCCGGCGATGCGAACGCCGTGCTCTCCCAGTTGAGCTATATCCCCACGGGGCCATGCCTATCATACCCCCTCCCCTTCCCCCTGTCAACCACCCTGTGAGAACACTGCGCCTTGCCCTCGGCCCCACGCAGGCGATGCCCCCTACGACGCCCGTGCCGTCGCCTTTGGGGGCTCGGTCAGCAGGCGCTGGAAGACCTCCACCCACCCCTTGTCCACAAACACCAAAGTATCGCTCCGATTGGGACGGGCGTAGTAGCCGCTGCCATCACCCAGGAGATTGCCTATCTCCAGAGTAATTACGCGGCGGGGACGCTCCGTCTGGAAGGGCAGTTCATACTCCACACTCACCGTCACCTGGGGGTTGTCCACCCCATAGGCCGCGAAGTCTTTCACCCCCCGCTCCAACACCCGCAGGGAGGGGGGGCCCCCCAGAAGCGGTGTCACCTCCTGCCAGCGGGGAGGGTCTATAGGGGTATCCTGCGGGTCATCAAAGGCCCATTGCCCCCGAAACTTGCGGAAGGCCACCTTCGCCTCACCCTGTTGCACCAACAGGCGCACCACCCGCTCCGGCACCACCCGATAATACCACTCGGGATAGGGCGGGTCGGTAACCAGGCGTCCCAGCACATCCCCCCACGAGGCGTCCACCAAGAACAGTTGCGGGGAGCCCTTCAACTGAGCGTAGTGGGCGGTGCCATCGGGGGTCTTCTCCCCCAGCACAATCTCAAAGGTGCGCCCCCCGCTCGCCTCGACCTGAATCACCAGGGAGGGCTTGTCCAACCCGTAACGGGCAGGGTCATCCACCTGCTCGGCCAACAGACGGCGCGACTGAGGGCCACTCAACAGCAGCGTGATGCCCGCCCAGCGGGAGGGATCCACCGGCAGAGGCTCCGGCTCCTCCAGCCACCAGTTCCCCTCCTTCTGCACGAAGCGTTGCCTCTGCCCCCCTTGGGTAAGGGTAATGGCGAGCATGTCGTCCATATTGATGGCATAAAACCAGGGGGGCTCCGGCTCCCGTTTCGGGGGGCGTTGCACTTGGGCAAAGTAGAAATAGCCCGCCACCACCACCAGGAACACCAAAAGCAGAGAGATGATGCGGATGTTCATACCCGCTTACCTGTGCCTCCACCACACGATCAGGGCCAAAAAGGCCACCGCCGCCGGCAAAAGGAACCACGACGAGTAGCGAATAAAGTTGAACTCCCGCCGCGTCATCACCAATTCCCGGAAGGCAACGGGCTTGGGACGAATGGAGATGAGGGCATAATCCTTAGCCAGCCAGTTCACCGCATTCAGGAACAGGTCGCTGTTGGTATAGGCGTAATAGTACTTATTGGTGGCGAAGTCCGAATCCCCCACCACCACAATACTCGTCATGGGCTGTTCCTCCCTGGGGGAAGGGCGCTGGGGCTCCTCGTCCACGGGGGCCAAGGCCTCCACCACCAACCCCAGCACAACGGGACCGGGGGTATCCTTCCCCTCCAAGAACTCGTTACGCTCCTTATCCGTGGTGACCCACGAGCGGGGCGAAGTGGACACCAAAGGCGTGTAGTCCACCCAGGGGGGCTTCTTGCGGGGATCCCGCTTATAATCCGCCAAAATGTCCACGGGCGTGGCCAAGGGGTAAAAGGTGACGTCCAGGGGGTTGGTAATGGTATGGTCCAGGTATTGCACCCTCTGCACCACCGGCGTGCGGGGGTCTCCCGTTACCGAACTGCCCTGGTCCACCACCGTGCCCTCCCCCAGCACCACACCCCACCTGCGCAGGAGATCCTTGAAGGTCTGGGGTGTATCGGGATCCAGCAGGAACAGGGCACGCCCCCCACCCTTCAGCCAGTTCAGCAAGATGTCCCGCTCGGTCTCTAGCAGGTCGCGCTTGGGGCCGGCGACCACCAGCACGGCGGCGTCCTCGGGCACCCGCCCCGCCTGGGACAGATTGAGGGGTTGGATGCGGTAGTTATCGTTAATCAGCCCCCGTGCAGCGAACCCAAAGCCCTGACTGTTCTCCTGCACATCGGTGATGTCCCGCTCGTTATGTCCCGTCAAGAAGTAGACCACCTTCTGCTGGGTGCCCGTCACGATGAGCAAGGCACTAGTGAAGTCCTGCTCCGTGACAGGGGGAATGAGCACCGTATGGCGCCGCTTGCTCTCCTGGGCCTCAAACACCACCGCCGGATATTGGTTCACCCCCATCTGGCGCGCTTTGGACGGCTCCGCCTCCGGGTCCACGAACTGATAGGTGAACTTCTTATCCGACCGACGAGCGAACTCAAAGAGCAGGTCGTCCGCCCGCTGGCGGTCCCGCGCCTGGTCGGCGCGAGTAGGGACAAAGAAGGCCACCGCCCGCACAGGCTCCGGCAACTCTCGCAACACCTTAATGGTTTGGGGGGCCAGGGTGAACTGCTTGGTAGCGGTTGTATCCACCCGCTGGGCATTACGGAAACTGATGAACCCCAGCAGGGCCAGGATGGTCGTAACCAGCGCAAAGAGCACCAGGGCGTTGAGGGTCAGACGCCCCCGCCGCCCCGTAACGGCGCTCTTCACGGCCGGAAAGGCAGCCACCGCCCCCAGCACCAGCAACCCCACCCCCGCCAGCACCACCCCAAGCGCAAAGGGGCGCAGATCCGGCACCCAAATGTAAAGCGCTCCCCCCCCCACCACAAGCCCACCCCCCAAGGCTCCCAACAGGGACGCAATACTTGCGAGCCACCCCAACACCCGCCGAACCAGGCTGGGGGCAGGGCCGGGGGGTGCTTTCGGCCGTGCCGTTGTGCGGGCCATACTACCTCCACCGACGGGAATCCAGGTTGCGCTCCGTCAGAAAGAGCACGAAAACCGTTACCAGCAGGTAATACACCACATTATGGGTGTCAATCACCCCACGCGCGAAGTCGTCAAAATGGGCGGTGAGGCTGATCTGCTCCAACACCCGGGAGGCAATGCCCCCCACAATTTGCGCCGCCTGGTCAGCCAGGGTCATCAGGAGCAGAACCCCCGACCCCACAATGGCAGCCACGATCTGGTTACTGGTAAGGGAGGAGGCGAACAGACCAATGGCCAGACAGGCGCTCCCATACAGAAGAATTCCCAAATAGCCCGACAGAAGCGGCCCCACATCGGGATCGCCGAACCAGAACAGCAGGAGCACATAATACAAAGTCAGGGCGAGGGTGCCCACCAGGATACCTAGGCTGGCCAGGAACTTCCCCAGCACCACCTCCCAGTCGCGGACAGGGGCCGTCAAGAGCAGTTCCAGCGTCCCCAGCTTCTGCTCCTCGGCGAACAGGCGCATGGTCAACGCCGGTGCCCAGAACACGAAGAAGAAAGTGGCCGGCAGAAGCCAGCCCCGAATGGTGGCCTCAGCGAAGGGCCGACTGATGGACGACACGAAGAAATACCCCGTCAAAGCCAGGAACACCGCCCCGACCACGTAGGCCATGGGCGAGCCAAAGTAGGACTTGGTCTCCTTCCAGGCGATGGCCACAGTGTTGCGCACGCCTTACGCCTCCTCCTCCTGGACTGTGAGACGCAGGAAAATCTCCTCCAGGGAGATGCTGGCGGGGTTCAACTTCAGCAGGCCCCAGCCCTTACTCACGATGGCCTGGGCAATTTGCTCCCGCAGGTCTGCCCCCCGACGCGACTCCACGATATAGGTTGCGGGTTCCCCCTCCCCAATGCGGCGCACATCCATCACCCCCCGCATCCCCCGCAGCAGAGGCATCACCTCCTTAGCTGGCCCCCGCACCTCCAGCTCTATACGCTCCGTGCCCTTCAAGCGTTCTGCCAGGTTGGCGGGGGTATCCTCGGCCACCACCCGCCCCTCGTGGATGATCACCACCCGGTTGCACACCATACTTACCTCAGGCAAGATATGGGTGCTCAAAATAATGGTGTGCTCCTTCCCCAACTCCCGGATAAGGCTGCGCGTCTCCACCACCTGAATGGGGTCAATGCCGATAGTGGGCTCGTCCAGAATGAGCACCTCCGGCTCGTGCAGGATGGCCTGGGCCAGGCCCGTGCGCTGGCGATACCCCTTGGACAGTTTGGCGATGTGGGTGCTCCGATACTCGTGGATTTTGACGATGTCAATCACCTCGTTAATCCGCTGGCGCAGACGCTTCTTGGGCATCCCCCGGATGGTGCCCATGAACTCCAAATAGTCCTCCACCGTCATATCGGTATAGAGGGGGACAGTCTCGGGCAGATAGCCAATGCGCCGGCGCGCCTCCAGAGACTGGCTCTGGATGTCGTAGCCGGCGATGCGCACCGTCCCGCTGGTGGGGGGGATGTAGCCCGTCGCAATGCGCATCGTGGTGGTCTTCCCCGAGCCGTTGGGGCCCAAAAAGCCCAGGATATCCCCCTTCCGCACCGTAAAAGAGACCCCCTCAATGGCCATAAAGTTGCCATAGTATTTGGTGAGGTCTTTGACCTCCACCATCACCTGGTCCGTTCCAGTGGACACCCTCTCCTCCCTTGCGCAGGCTATCCCAGAATGGCCTCCACCGGTACCTCTAGGCCGGGGAGGGCGAGGGGCGTAAGCCTCTCCCCCCTGCCCACCCGCTCCACCCGCCCATACCCTTGCCCCGCAGGCTCCCTATACACTTCTACGCATCCCGCCGCCAGGTCCACCAGCCACACCTCCCGCACCCCTGCACGGGCGTAGAGGGGCACCTTCACCTGGCGCTCGTAGTCGGCCGAGGTATCGGCCACCTCTATCAGAAGAAGCACATCCTGGGGGCCAGGGTGGGCGGAAGCGTAGTAGTCGGGGCGGGGCACCAGGAGGGTGATATCGGGCTGGGGCTCCGAGTAGGGGCCCAAACGCACCGGGTTCTGGGCATTGACGAAGGCGTGCGGGCCGACCTTCTCCGAAAGAATGCGAATCAGCCGCAGCACCGTAGAAGCGTGACGTATCCCGATAGGGGCCATCGTGCGTATCTCCCCTTCCAGCAGTTCCACCCGGTCATCCTCGCCTAGGATGCCCGTCTCCGCCATGCGGTGGTATTCCTCCACCGTGAACAAACGCCGTGCCCCGACAGTAGTCATCTGCTCCCCTCACGGTCTATTCTATCGGATAGGGACAAGGGAAGAAGGAGGAGACCAGCCACCCCTCACGGGCCTTTGAAGCGGATGCGCACCGGGTCGGCCTGCTCCCACCCGAACAGGTACAGGTCGGCGTTCTTGGGCACCTCAAAGAGCATCCACCCCTGCACCTGGTAGCCCTGGGGGATATCCAATTTCCCCCACAGGAAGGGCAAATACGCCCCCTCCGGCTGGACGGGCTCGCTCACCTCCCGCCGCGCCTGAGTAAAGTCCAGGGGCGTCCAGCGATTGCCCCGCGGGTCCTCCAGGTAAGCCGCCTTATCGTCCACCATCAGGCTGACCAGAGTGGACTTCTCATTGCGGATGGTAACGAACACGGCTGCTAGGGTGTGGTCGGGCTTGGAGGGGGTGATAGCCCAGTGCTTGCCCTCGTGCTGGAAGCCTACCTGGGACACCGTGCGGGGCTGTTTGGCGTTGATGACCAGGATACGCCCCCATCCCCACTTCCCCTGATCCACCCGCTGGACACACCCCCACACCAGCGCGGCCAGCAGGAGCACCAAAAACACCACACCCAGGCGATACCACCCCATCCCCTTCATACCGATCGGTTCACCTGCCATCTGCCTCACCGTCGGGTGGAGGCCATACTGGGCAAAGCCCGTAGGCGTTGCACCAGGGCGGGAAGCACCTCCAGCACCCGCTCTATCTCCGCCTGCGTGGTATCCCGCCCGAGGGTAAAGCGCACGCTGGAGCGAGCGATATCCGGGGGAACCCCCATAGCCGTCAGCACATGGGACGGCTCCAACGAGCCGGTGGAACAGGCGCTCCCACTGGAGGCGCAGATACCCTCCATATCCAAACCCAACAGGATAGGCTCCCCTTCCACCCCAGGGAAGCAGAAGTGGGCGTTGTTGGGCAGGCGTTGCGTGGGGTGCCCGTTCAGGATAGCCCCTGGCACCCGCTCCCGCACACCAGCGATAAACTGGTCCCGCAGACGGACCAAGCGGGGCACCACTGTGGGGCGCTCCTCCTCTGCCAGTGCCAGGGCAGTGGCCAGACCCACAATGCCCGGCACATTCTCGGTGCCCGACCGCCGCTCCCGCTCCTGTCCCCCACCCATGAGCAGAGGCTCAAAGGGAGTGTTGCGCCGCACATACAGCACCCCCACACCCTTGGGACCGTGGAACTTGTGGGCAGACAAGGACAGCAGATCCACCCCCAGCGCGTGGACAGTGATGTCCAAAAAGCCCGCCGCCTGCACCGCATCGCTATGGAAGGGGATCGGACGTCCCAAAGCCTTGCTCCGCTCCCGCACCACCCGCGCGATGTCGGCGATAGGCATCACCGTCCCCACCTCATTATTGGCGTACATAATACTCACCAAGATGGTCCGCTCGGTGATAGCCCGTCCCACAGCGTCGGGGTCCACCATCCCATAGCGGTCCACAGGCACCAGCGTGGTGCGGAAGCCCAACTGCTCCAACTGATGGCAGGTGTGCAGAACGGCGTGGTGCTCCACGGCCGACGTCACAATCGTATCCCCCGTCTGACGCAGGGCCAGGGCTACCCCTTTGATCGCCGCGTTATCGGACTCGGTTCCCCCACTGGTGAACACCACCTCCGTGGGCCGGCACCCCAGCACCTGCGCCACCCTTTCCCGGGCGTCCTCCAGGGCTTTGCGGGCCTCCTGGCCCAAGCTATGGATACTGGACGGGTTACCGAAGCGCTGGGTAAAGTAGGGGAGCATCGCCTCCAACACCTCCGGACGCACCGGGGTCGTGGCGGCATGGTCCAGATAGATGAGGGAACCGCGCTCCATAGATGCCCCTCCTGCCTCCACCTTCCTATGATAACGCCTGTCTGGGCAGAAGGTGAGGCCCTCGCCCCCTAGACCCCCAACTCCTCCCGCACCCGCAAAAAGTGAATCACCTGCTCGCGGCTAATGAGCCCCACCACCTGCCCGTTCTGCACCACAGGAACCTGATTGACCCCCGCCTCGTCCAACACCTCCAGGACGCGGTAGGCGTCCTCCTGGGGTGACACCGTGACCACACGCTCTAGCGGGGTCATCGCCTCCCGCACGGGGGTATACGCCCACCGCTCCCGGGGCACCTGGCGCACCTGATGCACCGTAACCAGCCCATAAGTGCGCTGGTCGTCGCTCACCAACAGGCATCGTACCCCACGCCCCAGCAGATACTCATCCACCACCGCCTGCACCGAAGTGGAGGGGGCCACCCGCGGGCATTCTGGGGCCATCAGGTCGCGGGCCGTGAACCCCTTCAACCCCTCCCGCAGACGCAGTTGCCGATAACTAGATGCCGCAGCCCCCTGCAAAAACCACCCGATAAGGGCTATCCAGACACCCGACAGGAACGCCGCAGGCACAAACAGGGCCTGCACAATGCCCCCCAGGATGAACAGCACCCCTATCCCCTGCCCCACCCCAGCGGCAATACCGGTCGCCCTCTGGTAACTGCGCGTTACCGCCCATAGTATGGCCCGCATCACCCGCCCCCCGTCCAGCGGGAAACCGGGAATCATGTTGAACACGCCCAAAAGCACATTGGCAAAGGCCAAGTAGGACGTTATAGCAAACAGGTGGGCCTGCCGCTCGGCGAAGAACACCGCCAACCCCCAGAACACACCCCCCAGCACAAGGCTCACGAAGGGGCCCACCGCCGCCATCACCAGTTCCACCCCCGGCGTCGCCGCCTCCCGCGCAATCTGGGAGACCCCCCCGAACACAAACAAAGTGATCCCCTTCACAGGTATGCCCCGCCGCAGGGCCACGATGCTGTGGGCCAACTCGTGGGCCAGCACCGAAGCGAAAAACAGCCCCGCCGTTATCACCGCCAACACCCACCGCTCCGGCAAGGAGAACGAGGGCAGGCGCACCCCAAACAGCACCCGCGCCCCAAACACCTGGGACAACGACACCACGACCAACACAAAGATGAACAGCCAACTGACATGCACCTCAATGGGGATGCCCAAGATGCGCCCGATACGCAACCCACCCATATCCCGCTCCTCACCGTCCAGGGGTGTAACGCAGCGCCACCAACCCCATCAGTTTATACACCAACGCCGCCGCCACCACCGCACACGCCGCAGGCCCCTCCCGCGGGCACAACTCCACCACATCAAAGGCGACGATACGGCGCGCCCGAGCCACCCCCTCCAACAGCACCAGCAAATCCCCCCACGACAGGCCCCCCGGCTCGGGCGTCCCTACCGCAGGCATTACCGCCGGGTCCAACACATCCAAATCCACGCTAATGTATACATCCGGCCCCAGCCGTGGCAAGACCCACGCCAAGGCATCCTGGGCACGGAAGGTGGGCGTCCACGGGAAGAGGGGAATCCCTTGGGCGCGGGCGAAGCGGGCCTCCTCCGCGCTCATAGAGCGCACCCCCACCTCCACCACCCGTGCCACCTCGGCGATGCGCCGTGCCGTGCAGGCGTGGCTATAGGGCGTGCCCATATAGGTATCCCGCAGGTCGGCATGGGCGTCCAAATACAGCACCGACAAGTGCGGATAATGGCGCAGCGCCCCCTGCACACCCCCCAGGGTGATGGAATGCTCGCCCCCCAGGAGCACAGGCATTTTCCCCTTCCCCACAAGGGCATCCACCGTCTCGGCCACCCGCTCAATAGTCGCAGCGGGATCGCCCACATGGGGCTCCACCTCGGGCAGGGTTGCAATGCCCAGGGAACACGGCTCCCATCCCAGGGCAGGGTCATAGTCCTCCAGGGAGCGAGAGGCAGCAATAAGAGCCGACGGGCCTTCCCGCGCCCCAGCCTTATAGGAGGTGGTACTATCATAGGGCACAGGCACCACCACAAAGTACGCCCGCTCCACGTCGGCCTGCTCCGGGGGAAGCCCCAGGAAGTTCCAGGGAACCGACGGCCCACGGATAAGGGATGCCACGACCAGCGCCTCCTAGGGAGCGGGGTGGAGGGTCAAGCGAGAACGCTCCATATCCAGAACCCGCCGCGCCTCCTCGGCGCTATAGTGCTCCAACCCCCGCTCCAACACCCACGTCTTCACCGTCCCCAGTCGGAAAGTCTCCTGCACCAGCGCCTGAGCCTTGCCGTAGTCAAAGGGCTTACAGGAGAAGATGTCTATATGCACGAAAAAACGGTCGGGAAAGGTGTGCACACTAATATGGCTCTCGGCGATAATCACAAAGCCCGATAGCCCCCAATCCTCGGGCACCGGCCCCCGATAGGTAATCACCACCGGCCGAGTAATTTTGGTCATCCCAATAGCCTCGGGGCAGGTATCCAGAAAACGGTAGACAGCCTCGGTGCTGGCCAGGCAAGCAGTGTCGGCGGTATACCCGTCAATCGCTACATGCACCCCGTCTCCTCCGCAGAGTGGATGCAATCCCTTCCAGCATACCCCAGCCCTTTCCTTTTCGGCAACCCAGGCAACTCCCTACCCTCCCCCCGTGGGCACAGACGCCCAGCTCAGGTATCATGGAAGTGGCGCGTGTGCCATCCCCACGCGGGAAGGAATGCCCCGGCTCCCGTTCCCCCAGAGGAACGCGGGACATTGCGGCGGCGGGATGTCCTGCCCAGAGCGCCACACGCCCAGGAGGAGCCATGCTGACGGTAACGGAACGGGCCAGCCGGGAACTCAAGCAGGTGCTGGACAACCTGGAACGGGAGGCTAACCAGTGCCTGCGCCTTATCACCGACCCCCAGGGCAACTTCCGCCTCACCCTGGATGTGGAGAGGGAAAACGACCAGGTGGTTACCCACGAGGAGGAGGCCGTCCTCCTCATTGAGCCTCTACTGGCTCAGCACCTGGAGGGGGCCGTGTTGGATGTGGAGGACACCCCTACCGGCCCCGCCCTGGTCATCTCCCGCTAGGAAGCCTCCTCCCCCTTCCAACTGAAAGCCTTTCGGGGAAGCACCTCCACTATCACAGGGGACGCCCACCCGTGGCGGGCCTGTTCGGCCTGGCGGACCTGCTGCGCCTCCTCCCCGTCGGGCAGGATGCGCGCCTCCCCCTCCAGGATAAGCACCCGCCGCCACCCCTGGTGAGCCACCAGGGCCACCCGGGGCGACCTCTGCAGGTGGCGGAAGGCCGCCGCCTGGGGCGAAAACCCCACGAACACCCGCCCCTGCCACACCGTCAGCCCCGTCAGGCTCAAATGGGGTGCACCCGCCGCATTGGTGGTGCCTACCACGGCGATACGTGCCCTTTGCAGGAAGGCCACCACCTCCTGTCCTGTGAGGGAGCGTGCCCCAAACACCTCCCGGGTAAAGGGCGTCGCACGCTCCAAACTCTGGCGCAAAAGGGCATCCCACCACTGAGCGTCCATCCTCATCTCCGCAACCAGCGGTCCTTCAGGCCAAAGCCCGTTACCGGCACCAGCGCCCGCTCCTCCGGCCGGATCGTGCCCTGGGCACACAAAACGGCCAGCCCTGCAAAGGCGGCAGCCGCCGTCGGCTCGCAGAAAACCCCCTCCCGCTCCGCCAGCAGGGCCTGCCACGCCAGAATATCCTTCTCGGCCACAGCCACCGCCTGTCCCCCCGTCTCCCACAGCGCCTGAAGCACTTGGGCTTTGCGAGGCGGATGGCTCACGGCGATGCCCCCGGCGATGGTGCGGGTGCCGGGGCGCGGTGTCCACTCCCGTTCCTGCCACGCCGCCACAAGGGGGCACACCCGCTGCGCCTGCACCGCATGCAGACGCGGCACACGGACCAGACGCCTTTCCTGCTTGAGCACCAACAAACCCAGCCAGGTGCCGATCAACAGGGAGCCGTTGCCCACGGGAAACACCATATGCTCCGGCACATCGCCCCCCATCTGGGCGAACACCTCCAGGGCAAAACTCTTCATCCCCTCCAGAAAGTAGGGGGACAGGTGGTGGGCGGCGTAGACACCCTCACCCCGCTTCCACGCGTCCTGGGCAGCCTGCGTGGCGGCCTGTCTTCCCCCAGGCACCACCCGCACCTCTGCCCCATACACCCGTATCTGCTGCACCTTGGGGCGGGGCGCCGTATCGGGCACATAGACGACGGCCTGCACACCCGCCCGCGCTGCGTAGGCGCTCAGGGACGCCCCCGCATTGCCCGAAGAGTCCTCCACCACACGGGTAACACCCCATGCCTTCAATACCGAGAGCAGCACAGCGCTCCCCCGATCCTTGAACGAGCCCGTGGGGTTGAGGTATTCCAGTTTGGCCCAGAGGCGCGGACAACCCGCTACCGCCCCCACCCGCTCCAACGGCACCACAGGGGTATTCCCCTCGCCCAGCGAGACCTGTGGCAGACCCGTAGCCAGCGGGAAGGCGTCCCCCCACTGCCAGACGCCCAACCCCTTTCCCGCGTCGGCGCGGGGAGAGGTGTGATACACCGCATCCAAAGGGCCGCCGCAGACAGTGCACATGGGCGCCCGGTGGGTGGCGGGGAACTCCTGCCCACAGGCGTGACACACCAGATGCAGATTCCACACGCCCTTGCCCCTCGAAGGGATTTCCTTTATGGTAGCGCATGGAAGCGGCACGCGCCTCCACCCCTATGCCCAGAAGGAGGGGCCGTGTTCACCATTGACCTGTCGGGCAAGACCGCCGCCGTATTCGGCGTCGCCAACGAGTGGAGCATCGCCTGGCACATCGCCCAAGCCCTAGACGGTGCGGGGGCGCGCCTGGCCATCGCCTATCAGAACGAGCGCTTGCGCGAGCGGGTGGAGCGTCTGGCCCCCACCCTGCGCCAGACTCCTCTGCTCCTCCAGTGCGATGTGCAAAACGAGGGGGAGGTGGCCTCCGCCTTCGCCCGCCTGGCCGAGGCCTTCGGCACATTACACATGCTGGTGCACAGCATCGCCTATGCCCAGCGGGAGGACATCAGCGGATCCTTCCTGAAAACGGGGCGGGAGGGCTTCCGCATCGCCCTCGAGGTGAGCGCCTACTCCTTCCTGCTCCTGGTACGGGAGGCGGTGCCCCTCATGCGCCAGGGCGGGAGCATCCTCACCCTCACCTTCCAGGCGTCTCAGCGGGTGTTCCCCGGCTACAACATCATGGGCACCGCCAAAGCCGCCCTAGAGCACGAGGTGCGTCAACTAGCCTATGAACTGGGGCCCCACAACATCCGCGTCAATGCCCTCTCCGCCGGCCCCCTGGACACCTTGGCAGCGCGAGGCATTGCGGGCTTCGTGGACATGAAGCACATCCACGCCCAGCGGAGCCCCCTCAAACGCAACATCACCCATCAGGAGGTGGGCAAAGCCGCCCTGTTCCTCCTCAGCGATTGGGCCAGCGGCATCACAGGGGTGATCCTGCCTGTGGACGCCGGCTATCATATCATGGGCCTATAGGAGAGCAGCCGTGGGGGCTTTCTTCTTTGAGCGTGAGTGCCGGACCCCCTCCTCCGAATGCTACACCGTCTTTGAAGACGACGAGGAGGTCGGACGCCTGGACATCCACTTCGCCCCCAGCGTGGTGCACGCCAGCCTGTTCGTCCACGAGCGCCTCACCCAAGACGCTATCCAGGAACTGGTGCAGGTGATAGAGGAGGAACTGCTGGACGCCGTGGGCATCGAGCGGGAGGAGGTTGTGCTCCACCTCCACCAGGGGCGTGATCTGGGCGTGCTCACCCTCCCCGATATGGGCGAGGACACCAACCACGGGGAGCGCGCCTAAGGGCTGCACACCCCCAGGCACCGGCACACACTGCCCTCTCGTCCAGGAAAGGCTACCACCGCCCCCGTCAAAGGGCGCCCGGCAGCGGATCTCTCCCCTACCGTCCGGCTATCTTCAGCACCGCCTGCCTCACCGCCTCGTAGTTGGGCTCCTGAACAATGTCCGGCACATACTCCACATAGCGCACCACATCGTCCTTATCCACCACGAACACCGCCCGTGCCAAGAGGCCCGTCTCCTTAATCCGCACCCCGTAGGCCTCCCCAAAGGAGCGGTCGCGAAAGTCCGAGGCAGTGAGCACCTTATCCACCCCGTTGGCCCCACACCATCGGCTCTGAGCGAAGGGCAAATCCATGCTGATGACGGCGATCTGCACATCACCGGGCAGGGTGCCCGCCATCTCGTTGAACTTTTTGGTCTCGGTCGCGCACACCTGGGTGTCCAACGAGGGCACCGACAAAAGCACCTTTACCTTCCCCTGAAAGTCCTTGAGGGAGACGGGCTTGAAACCCTGCCCCACAGCGGTGAAATCGGGGGCTTTCTGCCCCACTTTGATCTCGGGCCCGATGAGGGTAACCGGGTTGCCCCGGGCCTTCACCGCACCAGGACGCTCCACAGGCATGTGCACTCCTCCTTTGGACGCCCCCTTGGGGGGGCGTGCCCTGTTGTGTCTGCCGTGTTGAACTGCCCTTCGCCCTCCCCTGTGCGTGGGCGTGCCCCTGCGTTACAAGCACCCACAGGTATCAGGGCGCTTGGGGCCCCCTCAGCGCCCCCTCCCGCACATAGCGCTGGAACAACTGCCCCCAAGGGGTGCGCAGCGCCTTCTGCACCCGCCGACGGCCGATAAAAGTCCGCCAGAAGCCGTTATAGTAGGCGTTGGAGGCGAAATAGGCCCACGGCACAATGGGCGTGCGCAGAAGCCAGTGTTCCAACGGCTTCAGAGGCCCCCAGTAGATCAGTTTCTGACCACGGCTGGCGAAGGTCTCCTCGGTGGCGCGGAAGCGGAAGTTCACCCCGCTGATATCCGCCCCCACCACCTCAATCTGGCGCGGGTCGCCCACACCCAAACCCGCCTCGTGGGCCAGGCGAATGAACGTGATGGAGAGGGGATCAAACCCCATCAGGCGCGCCGCCACAGCGTCAATGGCCACCTGGTCAGCCGATGCCAGAAGCACATTCTTCACATGCCAGCGCATGGCCCGGGGGCCGGGGCCGTCCCCCGCAAAGGTCCCGTCCATCACCGCAAACAGACCCGCGTGTATCTCCTTTTGAATCACCAGCAGATCCACCAGCGTCTCGTGAATCACCGAGTGGGTCCAGTGGCGCTTGCGGTTAAGAAGCCCCCCAAAGGCGTTCTTCATCGCCCCCGTTATGGTCGTGAACACATGGGTCTTGACGGTGGGCAGGTGGATGATGCTCTTGCCGGGGAAGATGTCGGGAATGGTCAGTCCCTCGGGGAAAATCTTATCCAGCACCAGCAGTTTGCGCTTGGGGGTATAGGGTATCCAGCGCTGGGGCGGGACATCCAGATGCACACTCTTCAGGCCATAGGCGTCCAGCACCCCCTTGTGGCCGTTGCGCACCTCCCCCACGAAGGAGTCCACCACCACCGTCCCGTTTTGGGCGGGGATGAGGTCGCGGTAACCGTCGGCCAGAAGGGTGCAAATGACACCCTCCAGTTGCCAGGGCGTCGTGGAGCACGCCGGATACCAGTGTTGCCAGGAGATGTTGATTTTCAGCAGAACGGGGACGCCCGCCGGCAAGGCCTGGCGGTAATCGGCCAGATGCATCGCCCGCCCCACATCCTCCAGCACCGTCTCGGGACGGGTGAACACCACCGCCACCTTGGGGCGTGCCGAGGGAGCCTGCGAGGTCGACAACACTGCGGGTGCCGATAGGGTCATACCAACCCCCTCCTGCAGGACATCATACCATACCGCCTATCAGGGGCGACCCTCCTGCCCTTGCATCCCCCCCTCCTGGACATCCACCCGTCGGATGGGGCGGGCTGGCATCCCCGCCGCCAGCACCCCCGCCGGGATATCCTTGGTCACCACCGAGCCTGCCCCCGTGGCCGCCCCATCCCCCACCGACACGGGAGCCACCAATAGCGTATCGGAGCCGATGAACGCCCGTGCCCCGATGTGAGTAGGGTGTTTGCGGACACCGTCAAAGTTGCAGGTAATGGTGCCGGCGCCGATGTTGGTTTCGGGACCGATGGTGGCGTCGCCCAGGTAACTGAAGTGCCCACTCTTCACCCCCTGCCCCAGACGGCTGTTCTTCACCTCCACGAAGTTGCCGATATGTACCCCCTTCTCCAGGTAAGTGCCTGGGCGCAGGTGGCTGAAGGGCCCCACATCCGCCCCCTCCTCCAAAGTCGCCCCCTCCAGGAAAGACGCCACCACCACACACCCATCCCCCACCACCGTGTCGCGCAACACCGCATAGGGGCCGATGCGACACCCCCGTCCGATGCGCGTTGCCCCCTGCAGGTGGGTGCCGGGGTAAATCACCGTGTCCTGGCCTATCTCCACCGTAACATCCAAGTAGGTGGTGGCCGGGTCCACGATGCTCACCCCCGCCTGCATCCACCGCCGGCAGAGCCGATAACGCAGAATGCTTTCCGCCTGGGCCAAAGCCTCCCGGTCGTTGACGCCCAGAATCTCCTGCGGCTCATCGGTGCGCACCGCCTCCACCCGCAAGCCCTGGGCGCTGGCCACCTCCACCATGTCCGTCAGGTACAATTCACCCCCCAAGTGGGGGCGCAAATGCTCCAGCAAGGGCAGCATCAAAGCCGTTGTCAGGGCATAAACACCCCCATTCACCTCCCGAATCCGCCGTTGGGCTGGGGAGGCCTCCTTCTCCTCCACGATGCGCACCACCTGCCGACTGCGAGGGGCGCGGACGACGCGCCCCAACCCCCCCACAGGAGGTGGACTGGCGGTGAGGAGGGTGAGGGCGGCGTGTGTGGCCAGGTGGTGGGCCATCATCCGTTGCAGGGTCTCGGGGCGCACCAAAGGTGTATCCCCATACAGGACGAGCAGGAAGGGGAAGCGCCCTTCGACCACAGGACGGGCGCAGGCAAGGGCGTGGCCTGTGCCCCGCGGCTCCCCCTGCACCACCCACTCCACCCCCTCTCCCATCGCCTGGGCGATGGCCTCATACTGGGGGGGCACTACCCCCACCATGGAGTTGATGCCCGCCCCCCGCACAGCCGCCACCACATGGGCCAGCATAGGCCTCCCACACAAGAGATGGAGCACTTTGGGTATGGACGAGCGCATGCGCTTGCCTTGTCCAGCGGCCAAGATGACGGCTCCCCACTGGGACATGGGGCACCTCCCGCGGGCGTGCCACGCCTCGCTTCTCCCTTCATTCTAGCCCACGAGGATAGGGCAGGCCTTTTTCGGGATACGGTGCGTATTGACGCGCTGTATCCAGGCCTTTACACTACCCTGTAGCGTTCCGACGAGGCAGACGTGTCCCTTTCGGTGCATACCCTCTTCCTCCGCTCAGGGCGCAAGGAGGAGCGCTCGCCCTACGGTGTGGTGTTCCCGGGGCGGGGGGCGTGGAAGGGAATGTCCTTCTTCGGGGTGTGCGAAGCCACTGCGGGGGCCCAGGAGGCCCTCTGCGCCTGGGCGTTAGAGGAAATCCAACGCCACCTGGCGCGGAGCCGCTCCTCCCTCACCAAGGGCTTGGAGCAGGCCGTACAAGCCTGCCACCTCTCCCTTGCCCAGGCCCAGGAGGCCCACCCCCCCAACGCCCAAACCGGATTGGGAATCGTGGTGGGCGCACTACGGGGGGACGAGGTAACCCTGGCGTGGGCAGGGCCGGGGCTAGTCTGCCTGAAGGAGGGCCAAACCCTCCACCTCCTCCCCCAGACCGCAGCCAGCCCCATCGGCCAAGGCAAAACGCCCCTGGCCGTTTCCCTCCGCCGCTTCACCTTCCCCCCAGCCCAAGCCCTCCTCGTCTGCCAGAGCCATTTGCGTCGCCTCACCACCTTACAGGGCCTGGAGGTGGTGCTCTCCGCCACCCCCCAACAATCCCTAGATCGCCTCCACGCCCTCCTGCGCGACGACCCCGCCTTCGCCGCTGTCCTGGTGAGCGGCCCCTAGCCCACTAGGGAATAGCCCCCATCCACCACCAGCACCTGCCCCCGCACCATCTCCGCCGCCGGCGAGCACAGGAACAGCACCACCCCCGCAATATCCTCGGGCGTGAGCATGCGCCCCGCCGGGGTGCGCTCCAAGGCCCATCGGCGCATGGCCTCCCGATGGGGGAAGTGCTCCAACGCCTCCGTCTCCACCAATCCCCCAGCCACGGCGTTGACGCGTATCCCCCGCGGGGCCAGTTCCACCGCAAGGTAGCGGGTGATGGCCTCCAACGCCGCCTTGGACACCCCCACGCTGAAGTAGTGGGGCAAAACCCGTTGCGACCCCAGGCTGGTGATGTTCACCACACACGCCCCCGGGGGCATAAGGGGCAGGGCCTCCTTCACCAACAGCCACGGCGCGCGGGCATTCACCCCCAAAACCCACTCCCAATGCTTCTCCTCCAGGTCCATCGCTGGGCGATTGACCCCCGTGGCGGCGTTATTCACCAAGATGTCCAACCGCCCGAAGCGCTCCCGCACGGCCTGCACCAGGGCCTTGACCTGTTGGGGGTCGCCCAGGTGGGCACGCACCCGCAGGCACGGGATACCCCGCTCGGTCAGCAACCCCTCGGTCTGGCGGGCCGCCTCGTGCCCGCGGAAGTAGTTGAACACCACCTGTGCACCCTGCCCCCCGAGGGCCAGGGCGATGGCCCGCCCAATCCCCCGCGACCCACCCGTAACCAGGGCCACCTTGCCCTGCAGAAACCCCGTGCCCACACCCGCCCCACTCACGAGATGACCAGGCCTCCGTCCACGGCGATGACCTGGCCCGTGATGTAGGAGGCCTCCTCGGTGCACAGGAAGCCCGCCAGCGCCGCCACCTCCTCTGCCCGCCCGAAGCGCCCCACGGGAATTCTCTGCAGAATGCGCTCCTTCAGATCCGCCGAAAGGCCTTCCACGATATCCGTGGTAATATAGCCAGGGGCGATGTAGTTCACCGTAATGCCTCGCGAGGCCACCTCTTTGGCCACCGATAGGGTAAGGCCGATAAGGCCCGCTTTAGCGGCGGCGTAGTTCGCCTGGCCAGGGTTGCCACGGATGCCCACCACCGAGCCGATATTCAGGATGCGCCCCCACCGCTTGCGGAGCATCCCCTTCAGCGCCAAACGGGTGCACAGATACGCCCCCCGCAAATCCACCGCTAGCACCCGGTCCCACGCCTCCTCATCCATCCGCACCAGCAGGCTGTCGTGGATAATGCCCGCATTGTTGACCAGAATGTCCACCCCGCCCCAGGTGCTGGTTACTTTCTGGAAACAGGCCTCCACATCGGCGGTGGAGGCCACATCCCCCTGGAGGCACATCCCCTCGCTCCCCACACGGGCGATGGCGTCCACCGTCTCCTGCGCCGCCTGGGTATGGGAGAGGTAGGTGATAGCCACCTTAGCCCCCATGTGAGCCAGGCGCAGGGCGATAGCGCGCCCAATCCCCCGCGACCCCCCTGTAACCAAAGCCACCTTGCCGTCCAGCACACGCTCCATCGGGCTACCTCGGGCGGACAGCGGAGGCGAGGCGGGCCAACTCCTGCTCCATCCCCTCCACCAGGCCCACCTCCACCGCCCGCTTGGCCGTGTGGATGGCGCGGGCGATGGCAGGGGCGCGGGAGCGCCCGTGCCCTACCACCGCCACCCCCCGCACCCCGAACAGCGGCCCTCCCCCGTGGTGCTCCACCACATTCAGCAAGGCGTACACCTCTTGGGCGAGGGCCTCCTGCTGGGGCAGGCGCTGGCGCAGCCAGCCCGCGATGGCCTCCCCCAGCCCCTCCGCCAGTTTCATCACGATGTTCCCCACAAACCCGTCGCACACCACCACCTCCGCTTTGCCGAGAGGCAGGTCGTGCCCCTCAATATTGCCGATGAAGGGCAGACCGCTGGCCTTGAACAGGTCGTAGGCCTCCTTCACCTGGCGGTTGCCCTTCCCCTCCTCTGCCCCCACGCTCAGCAGAGCGATGCGGGGATTCTCCACCCCCATGAAGCGCCGGGCGAAGGCAACCCCCAAGCCCCCAAAGGTTACCAACATCTGGGGGCGGCAGTCCACATGGCTCCCCAGGTCGAGGATAAGGGTGCGGGGAGCAAAGCCCAGGATAGGCCCCCCCAAGGCGGGGCGCTCCACCCCCTCCAGCAGGCCCAGGGCCAAAGTCGCTGCCGCCATCGCCGCCCCCGTTGACCCCATGCTCACAAACCCCTGGGCTATCCCCTGCTTCACCAAGCCGGCACACACGGCCACCGACGCCCGCGGCTTCTGGCGCAAGGCCTGGGCAGGGGGCTCCCCCTCCTGAATGACCCCCTGGGCAGGCACCACCTGCAGGGGCAACCCCCCCACATTCCGTCGGGCCAGTTCCGCCTCCAGAACAGACGCCTCCCCCACCAGGAGCACCGCCACCCCTCCCTGCCGCACCGCCTCCACCGCCCCCGCCACCGTCTCCGGGGGGCCGTAATCACCTCCCATAGCGTCCAAGGCGATGGGCACAAGGGAACGGGTCATTATCCACTCCTTTGCTCGGGGCTTGGGGGGCGCTGACCCCGATAGTCCTGGAAGGGAGCGTCCCGCCACTCCAAGGCCGCCTTCAGGCCCTTCTCCTGCGCCAGGCGATGGAACTCCCGCACAATGGGGGCCTGGTGGCCGATGGCGTCCGTCTCCGCCGCCAGGTATTGCAACAGGGTCCGCCCCATCAGCTCCAGCGCACGGTTACAGATGGCCTTATTAGCCGCCAGCAGTTCCCACGGGATTTTGGCTATCGTCGACGCCAACGCGTTCACCTCCTCCTCCAGGCGGTGGGCGGGCACCGCCTTCCACACCAAACCGATGCGCTCGGCCGTCTTGCCGTCAATGGGGTTGCCCGTCAGAAGCAGATACTTGGCCCACTGGGGACCAACCAGGTATGTCCACATATGGGTGGGGGGCGACCCCATGGAGCGCACCGGGGGAAAGCCGAAGATGGCGTCCTCCGCTGCGATGATTATGTCGCAGTGCAAAGCCAGATCCGTGCCCCCCGCCAGGCAATACCCGTGCACCTGGGCGATGACGGGCTTGGACAGTTCCCAAATTTGCCGCCACCGCTCCACGATGCGGTGCATGCGCTGAATGTCGGTGCGGATGTTGGCGTAGGGGTCCTCCGCCCGCTCGGGAGAGGCGGGGGCAATATCATACCCCGCCGAGAAGGCCCGCCCGTTGGCCTTCAGCACCACCACACGCACCTCCGGGTCGTCCTCCGCCTTCTGCATGGCGTCCACCAGTTCCTCCTGCAGGCGCAGGCTCAAGGCGTTCAGTTTCTCCGGGCGGTTGAGGGTAACATAGGCGATGGCCCCCCGCTTCTCATACAGGATGAACTGGTAAGCCATAGGCACCTCCATTCCCCCTTCTGGGGAGCAACTCGCCTCCTGGACACCATCCCTGGTTACCTTGCCGTTGCCACTAGTATAGGGTGTCCCCGCCCCCCAGGGCAAAGCCCCCTATAATGCAGAAAAAACACCCCAAGGGGGGCCCCCATGCACACCCCGGACTTGGCCTACACCCCGGCGTGGCGCCTGCGGGAGATGATTCTGGCCCGTCAAATCTCCCCGGTGGAGGTAACCCGCTTCTTCCTGCAAAGGATAGAGCGCCTCAACCCCCGCCTGAACGCCTACCTGACAGTAACCGCCCAGGAGGCCCTGGCCCAGGCCCGCCAGGCCGAGGAGAAGGTCATGCGGGGAGAGGCCCTGGGCCTCTTGCACGGCCTGCCCGTCTCGGTCAAAGACCTGATACCCACCCAGGGCATCCGCACCACCTTCGGCTCCCTGGCCTTTCAGACCTACATCCCGACGCAGGACGCCGTGGTGGTGGAGCGGGTGAAGCGGGCGGGGGGCATTATCCTGGGCAAGACCAACACCTCCGAGTTGGGGCTGGGGGCCGAGACCATCAACCGCCTGGGAGGGCCGTGTGGCAACCCCTGGGACCCCTCCCGCACGGCGGGGGGCTCCAGCGGGGGAGCAGCGTCAGCCGTGGCTGCGGGGCTTGGCCCCCTGGCCATCGGGAGCGATGGGGGAGGCTCCATCCGCATCCCCGCTGCCATGTGTGGCGTGTTCGGCTTCAAGCCCTCGCGGGGGCGCATCCCCCGCACCGGGGGCATCGGACGCCCCGTCTCCAACCTCTACTCCCACATCGGCCCCCTCACCTGGACAGTCAAGGACGCCGCCCTGCTGATGCAGGCCCTGTCCGGGTACGATGCGCGGGATGTGTATGCCCTACGGGGTGCAGTGCCTGACTTTCTGGGAGGCTTGGAAGGCGGGGTGCGGGGCCTGCGCATCGCTTGGAGTGCCACCTTGGGCTATGCTGCCGTTGACCCCGAAGTGGAGCAGGTCTGTCGGAGCGCCGCGCAGGTGTTCGGGGATCTGGGTGCAGTGGTGGACGAACCGCCCCTGCGCCTGGAGCATCCCTTCCCCTACTTCCTGCCCTTATACCACGCCATGTGGTTCGCCGCCTACGGCCACCTTCTGGCGGAGCAGGGCGCCCTGCTCGCCCCCGAGACCCGCACCCGCATCGCCCACGGCAGCCAGGTTACTATCCCCCAGTACCTTACCGCCCTGCGCCAGATGGAGCAGATGGCCCAACAGATGGACGACATCCTTGAGCGCTACGACCTCTTGTTGACGCCCACCGTGGCCGTCCCCGCCTTCCCCCACGGCCAGCGCCCCACCCGTATCGCAGGGCAGGAGGTTGACCCCATCTTCGGCTTCTACCCCTTCACCGCTTTGTGCAACATGACGGGGCAACCCGCCGCCAGTGTCCCCTGCGGGTTCTCGCGGGAGGGTCTGCCCATTGGCCTGCACATCATCGGCCGTCGGAACGAGGACACCCTGGTGCTTCGCGCCGCCTACGCCTTGGAGCAAGCCCGCCCCTGGCAGGGGAGGCGCCCCCCGTTGGCCTAGGCCCTACTCGCCCCTATAGACCTCCTCCCCCATGCGGGACTCCTGGATGCGCAGGTACTCGGCCTTGCTCAGCCGAGGGCGGAACTGCGCCTTTATCTCTTTGGCCTTGATCGCCCCGTTGGCCAGCAGGTCTATGACCGTCAGGGCCATCGCCTTGGCGGGATTGACCACCGCCGCCTCATAGTCGTGCACCAGGTAATCGTTGCCGTGGCCAGTGCCGCGCGCGCCCCCCGCATAGGGGTGGATGACGGGCAGGAGGTGGCTCACATCCCCCAAGTCCGTTGACCCGCCCCGGTTGCGGTCGGGCGGGTGCACCACCACCCCCTCCTTCCCCACGACCCGCTGGGCGTTGGTCAAAAAGACCCCCTGCAGGATGGGGTCGTTGAGGAGGGGCAAGTAGCCGGCGATGGAGGTAATGCGCACCGTGGCCCCTACAGCCAGCGCACCCGCCTTGAAACAGCGTTGGGCTTTGGTGTTGGCGTCCTCCAGAGCGTCGTGGGTGCCCGCCCGCACCCGCCACTCCAGGCGCACCTCGGCGGGAACAGAACTCACCGCCACGCCCCCTGCCGTCATAATCCCGTGGCAGCGCACATGGTCTTCGTCTTTGAGGGTCTCCCGCTGGGCGTGCAGGGCCAAAAGGGCAATGTCGGCAGCGTTGAGGGCGTTGATCCCGTTCCAGGGGTATGCCCCTGCGTGGGCTGCCCGCCCCAAAAAGGTTACCAACTTGACGATGTGCCCGTTGCTGGTGCCCCCTACGGCCAGTTTGCCGTCCTCCGGTGCCGAAGTGGTGTGCACCAGCATGGCCATATCCACATCGTCCAGTTCCCCCAGGCGGATAAACTCCTGCTTGCCCCCCAGAAAGCCTATCTTCCCCTCCTGGCGCAGGCGATAGCGGAACTCGGCGTCAATGAACTCCTCGGCAGGGACGATCACCACAGCAATGCGCCCCGCCAGCGCCGAGAGCACCTCCGGGTCGGAGAGGCCGATGAGCGCCCCCAGCACCATCCCCAGCTGGGCGTGGTGCCCGCAGGCGTGGGCCGCCCCCGTGTGAGGGTCCGCATACGGATGGTCCGGGACACGCAACGAGTCCAGTTCCCCCATCAACGCCACCGTCGGGCCTGGCCCCGCCCCACCCTGCAGGTACCCCTTTATGCCCGTTAGGGCGATGCCCGTGCGATGGGGGATGCCCAGACGGGAGAGGGCGTCCGAGACCTTGCGCGCCGTCTTCACCTCGGTATAGCCCGGCTCCGGCTCCCGGAGCACGCTTTGGGCCAAGCCGATGATGGCCTCTCGGTGGTGGTCAATGCGCCGTAGGATGCGGGCCTTCAGGTCGTCCACTGTCAGAGCGGGCATGGCTTTGTCCTAGTTCTCGTAGGTCCGCTCTGAAAACAGGGAGCGCATGAACCGCAGGTATTCGGCCTTTGTCATGCGGGGCTTATGGCGGGCCTTGATCTCCCGCCCCTTGACAGCCCCATCCGCCAGCAGGTCGATGACCGTCCAACACATGGCCTTGGCGGCGGTGATGACGGCGTTGTGGTAGTCCTGCACCAGGTAATCGGCCCCGTGCCCGATGCCTGTGGCGCCCCCGGCGTAGGGGTGAATCACCGGCATCAGATGGCTCACATCCCCCATATCGGTGGAGCCGGTGCGGTGGCCCAGGTGACGGTAGTTCCCCTCCCCCACCAGGGCTACCGCATTGGCGCGGTAGACCTCCGCCAGGTGCGGGTCGGTAATGAGGGGCAGATAGCCGGGCATCGTGGTGATAGTAACCTTCCCGCCCACGGCCAGGGCACCCGCCCGCAAACAGCGGTCCACCTTAGCATTGGCGTCCAGCACCGCCTCCATCGTGCGGGCGCGCACGAAGGTCTCCATACGCACATCGGCGGGGACGGAACTCACCGCCACGCCCCCTTTGGTGATGATGGGGTGGATACGCACCGTATCCTCGTCCTTGAAGGTCTCCCGGTTGGCGTGGATAGCCGCGAGGGCGATCATGGCAGCATTGAGGGCGTTGATGCCCATATGGGGTGCCCCGCCGGCGTGGGCAGCGCGCCCGTGGAACTGGATGAACTTGGCCACGATGCCGTTGTTGGTCCCGCTCATGCTCAACCGCCCCTCCTCGGGGCTCGAGGTGGTATGGGTCATCATGGCCATATCCACATCGTCCAGCTCCCCTAGACGGATGAACTCGGGCTTGCCCCCCAGAAACTCCACCTTCCCTTGCTTGCGCAACTCGTTGCGCCACTCAATCTCAATGTACTCCTCGGCGGGGACGGCGATAAAGGCCACCCGTCCCGCCAGGGCTGGGAGTACCCCCGGGGCCAGAAGCCCCACCGCCACCCCCATCAGCATCCCCAGTTGGGCGTGGTGCCCACAGGCGTGGGCGGCACCCGTTTGGGGATCAGCCTTGGGGTGCTGGGGCACGATAAGGGAGTCCAGTTCCCCCATCACGGCCACCGTCGGCCCGGGGGAACCCCCTGTTACCACCGCCTTCAGTCCGGTCAGGGCGATGCCCGTCTTGGGCGCCAGGCCCACGGAGCGCATGAAGGCCTCCACCTGGCGGGCAGTGCGATGCTCCTTAAAGCCAGGCTCCGGGTGGTCGCCGATGTCCTGGGCGAGGGTGATGAGGCGGTCGGCGGCGCCGTCAATGGCCTCGGCGGCGATGCGCTTCAGGTCGTCGCGGCTCGGCATATAGGCCCTCCCCATATTCAGGGGGATTGTAGCAATCGGCGCACCCTGGGGCAAGGTGGCAGGGCGTTGCCCACCATCCCCTTAGGCGCCCCGCCTTGACACGCATAGGGGAGCGTGGTAATGTTGACTTAGGCTATCGCCAAATATAACAAAGGGACAAGGAGCATGACGACCCAACCCCTCCTCCAGATTGAAGGCCTCCGCGTCGCTGTGGATACCAAGGAAATCCTCAAGGGTGTGGACTTGGCCCTGTACCCGGGCCAGATTCACGCCCTGATGGGGCCGAACGGCTCGGGCAAGAGCACCCTGGCCTACGCCATTATGGGCCACCCTAAGTATCAGGTCACGGCGGGGCGCATCCTCTTGAAGGGGGAGGACATCACCTCCGCCACACCCGATGAGCGTGCCCGCAAGGGGCTGTTCCTGGCCTTCCAGTACCCCGTAGCCATCCCGGGCGTCACCCTGTTCAACCTTCTGCGCACCGCCGGCAAGGCTATTCGGGGCGAGGACCTCCCAGTGGTGCCCTTCCGCCGCCGCATGCGGGAGCAGGCCGCCCTCCTCAAGATGGACGAGGCCTTCCTCCAGCGCTATGTCAACGAGGGCTTCTCGGGGGGCGAGAAGAAGCGGGCCGAAATCCTGCAGATGACCGTCCTCCAGCCCACGGTGGCCGTCCTGGATGAGACGGACTCGGGGCTGGACATTGATGCCCTGAAAGTGGTGGCCGAGGGCATCAACGCCTTCGCCTCCCCCGCCAACGCCATCTTGATGATCACCCACTACCAGCGCATCCTGCGCTACGTGCGCCCCCACATCGTCCACATCCTGGTGGATGGGCGTATCGTTCGCTCGGGTGGGCCCGAGTTGGCCGAGGAACTCGAGGCCAAGGGCTACGAAGGCGTTCTCCAACAGGTCCCCTCCCAAGCATAGAAAGGAGTGCACCATGACCACAACCCGCCCACAGATTGACCTGGGACCCTACAAGTACGGCTTCCGCGACCCCGAAAAATATGTGTACAAGGCCAAGCCCGGCCTCTCCCGCCGGGTGGTGGAGGAAATCTCCGACATCAAGGGCGAACCCCAGTGGATGCGGGAGTTCCGCCTGCGCTCCTTGGAGATTTTCCTCCAGAAGCCCATGCCCACCTGGGGGGCCGACCTGTCCGAAATCAACTTCGACCAGATTCACTACTACGCTCGGCCCGCCGACCGCCCCGGCACCACCTGGGACGAGGTCCCCGAATACATCAAGAAGACCTTTGACCGCCTGGGCATCCCCGAGGCCGAGCGCAAGTTCCTGGCCGGCGTCAGCGCCCAGTACGAGTCCGAGGTGGTCTACCACTCCCTGCGGGAGGACCTGCAGAAGAAAGGCGTCATCTTCGTAGATACCGACACGGCGGTGCGGGAGTATCCCGACCTGGTGCGCCGCTTCTTCGGCACCGTCATCCCCCCCGCCGACAACAAGTTCGCCGCCCTCAACAGCGCCGTGTGGAGCGGCGGCTCCTTCATTTATGTGCCCCCGGGCGTCCGTGTGGAAATCCCCCTGCAGGCCTACTTCCGCATCAACGCCGAGGCCATGGGGCAGTTTGAGCGCACCCTCATCATCGCCGATGAAGGCTCCTTCGTCCACTATGTGGAGGGGTGCACTGCCCCCGTCTACTCCAAAGACTCCCTCCACAGCGCCGTGGTGGAACTCATCGCCATGCGGGGGGCGCGCCTGCGCTACACCACCATCCAGAACTGGTCACTAAACGTCTACAACCTGGTTACCAAGCGGGCCGTCGCCCACGAGGACGCCATCGTGGAGTGGATTGACGCCAACCTGGGCTCCAAAGTAACCATGAAATACCCCTCCGTGTTCCTGATGGGCAAAGGGGCGCGGGGCGACATCCTCTCGGTGGCCTTCGCCGGCCCCGGCCAGCACCAGGACGCCGGGGGCAAAGCCATCCACGTGGCCCCCTACACCTCCTCCACCATCATCAGCAAGTCCATCTCCAAAGGGGGCGGGCGCACCTCTTACCGCGGCCTCTTGAAGATCTACGAGGGGGCCAAAGGGGCCAAGTCCATGGTGCGGTGCGACGCCCTCATCTTGGACCCCTACTCCCGCTCCGACACCTACCCCTACATCGAGGTGGCAGAGGAGGATGTCTCCATCGGCCACGAGGCCACCGTGGCCAAAATCGGCGAGGATCAGCTCTTCTACCTCATGAGCCGGGGCCTCACCGAAAACGAGGCTATGGCTATGGTGGTAAACGGCTTCATTGAACCCTTCACCAAGACCCTGCCCATGGAATACGCTGTGGAGATGAACCGCCTCATTGAACTGCAACTGTCAGGGGCCGTCGGTTAGCCCCGTGTCAGGAGTAGACCTCCATGAGCGATGCCGTCCTGACCGCACGCCGCGCCTCCCCCTTCACCGAGGAGGCGGTGCATCGCCTCTCGGCCCGGTGGGGGGAGCCTTCGTGGGCCGCTCAGGCCCGCCTGGACGCCCTCCATACTTACCTCCAGACCCCTTTCCCCCCTCCCCACCACGAATGGTGGCGCCGGACGGATGTAACCTCCCTGCCCTACGAGTCCTTTTCCCCTGATGGGGGGGCGCCCTCCCGCCCCCGCCTGGGGTTTGCCCGCGCCCTTCTGCGTCGTCCCCAGGAGTATGGGGCCTTGCTGGTGCAGGCGGATGGCCTGACCCTGCGCCACCTGCTCGCCCCCGAGGCGGAGCAGGCGGGAGTCGTTGCGCTCCCCCTCCAGGACGCCCTGCGCCAACGCCCCGACCTGGTGCAGGCCTGGCTCGGCAAGGCCATCGCCCCCTCCGAGAACCGCTTCACCGCCCTGGCCTCCGCCTTCTGCAACGGGGGCGCGGTGGTCTACCTGCCCCGCCACGCCCAGGTGGAACGCCCCATCCACCTCGTCCACATCCTCCGCCGGCCCCACAGCGCCCTGTTCCCCCGCACCCTCATCGTGGCCGAGGAGGGGGCCTCCGCCACCATCGTGGAGGACTACATCCAGGACGGCCAAGAGCCGGTGCTGGCCATCCCCCTTGTGGAACTCCTTTTGGACAGCTCCGCCCAGGTGCGCTACACGGGCGTCCAATCCTTGGGGCCAGAGGCCGTTTACCTGGCCTTCCAGCGGAGCCGTCTGGTGGGGCGGGATGCCTCCCTCCTCACCTACCAGATTCACTTCGGCAGCCGTTTCGTGAAGACGGTGCTGGAGAACCACCTGCAGGGGCAGGGAAGCCGTTCCGACCTGCTGGGCATTCTGTTCGGCGACCAGGCCCAGGTCTTCGACCAGGTAACCCTGCAGGACCACCACTCCCCCCATACCACCAGCGACCTGCTCTACAAAGCAGCCCTCAAGGACACCGCCCGCGCCATCTACTACGGCACGGTGAAGGTGCGCAAGGGAGCCATCAAGACCGACGCCTTCCAGACCAACAAGAACCTGCTCCTGGGCGGGCACCCCAAGGCCGATTCCGTCCCCGTCCTGGAGATTGAGGCCGATGACCTGCGGTGCTCCCACGCCGCCTCTGTTGGCCCCGTGGACGAGGAGCACCTGTTCTACTTGCGCAGCCGGGGCATCCCCCTGGCCGAGGCCCACCGCATCCTGGTAGAGGGCTTCTTTGACCCCCTGGCCCAGCGGGTGCCCACCCCCTGGCTGCGCCAGCGCATCTGGGCGCTTATCCACCAGAAACTCGCCAGCCCCTCTGCTTCCAACGGGAGGTAGCCCATGCCCGAGCGCTGGGTTGCCGTCGCCTCGGTGCGCGATGTGCCTCCCGGCACCGTGCGGGTGGTGCGCGCCGGGGGCGAATCCCTGGCCCTGTGCAACGTGAACGGGCAGTTCTACGCCGTGCAAAACCTCTGCACCCACGACGGCGGCCCCCTAGGGGAGGGGGAACTGGTAGGCTACGCCGTGGAGTGCCCGCGGCACGGTGCCCGTTTTGATGTGCGCACCGGGACGGTGCTGGCTCTTCCTGCCGTGCGCCCCATCCGCACCTACAAAACCCGCGTCCAGGGGGAGACGATTGAAGTCGCCCTCCCCACCTGACAAGGAGGGACGATGCTCGACCTCCACGCCATCCGCCGCGACTTCCCTGTGCTCCAACGCACGGTGCACGGTCGGCCCCTGGTCTACCTGGACAACGCCGCCACCTCCCAGAAACCCCGTCAGGTGATTCAGGCCCTGGTGGCCTACTACGAAGGCTACAACGCCAATGTGCACCGCGCCGTCCACACCCTGGGCGAGGAGGCCACCCAGCGCTTTGAGGAGGCCCGCCAAAAGGTGGCCGACTTCATCCACGCCCCCTCCTTGGAGTGCATCCTCTGGACACGCAACACCACCGAGGCCATCAACCTGGTAGCCACCGCCTGGGCACTCCCCACCCTGAAGCCCGGCGACGAGGTGCTCACCAGCGCTATGGAGCACCACTCCAACCTGGTGCCCTGGCAGAAGGTTTGTGCCCAGACAGGTGCCACCTTGCGCATTATCCCCCTTACCCCCCAGGGCCTGCTGGACATGGACGCCTTCCAGCGCATGCTCTCCCCGCGGGTGCGCCTGGTGGCTATCACCCACATGTCCAACGTGCTAGGGAGCATCGTGCCCGTGGCCGAGGTGGCCCGCCTGGCCCACAGTGTGGGGGCCGTCGTGCTGGTGGATGGTGCCCAGAGCGTCCCCCACATGCCCGTCGACGTGCAGGCCATAGACTGCGACTTCTTGGCCTTCTCCGCCCACAAGATGCTGGGGCCAACGGGCATCGGGGTGCTCTACGGCAAACTCCCGCTTCTGGAGGCGATGGAGCCGTTCCTGCTGGGCGGGGAGATGGTGCGGGAGGTTACCTACGAGCGAGCCACCTGGAAGGCCCCGCCCTTCAAGTATGAGGCGGGCACCCCCAACATCGCCGACGCCATCGCCTTCGGAGTGGCCATTGACTACCTGAAAGGGCTGGGGATGGAGCACATCCGCCAGCACGAAATCGCCCTCACCCGCTATGCCCTGCGCCGTTTCGCCGAGCTGGAGGAGTTCCAGGTGTTCGGCCCCCCCTCCGCTGAGCAGAGGGGTGGGGTCATCTCCTTCTGCCATCCCCACATCCATCCCCACGACCTGGGCACCTTCCTGGACCGCTTCGGCATCGCCATCCGCGCCGGGCACCACTGCGCCATGCCCTTGGTGCGCTCCCTAGGCGTGGTCGCCACCGCCCGCGCCAGTTTCTACCTCTACAACACCGAGGAGGAAGTGGACATCCTCATCGATGCCCTGCGCCAGGCCTTGCGCTTCTTCGGACGAGTGCGGACGCCTCGCTAGACGCCCATGACCCAGGACTTTTCCACCGCCTTCCCCCTGGACGAACTGGACGACCTCTACCGCGAGGTGATTCTGGACCACTACCGTAGCCCCCGCAACCGCACCCCCCTGCCCCGCCCCGACATCGCCAGCGAGGGGCAGAACCCCTACTGCGGGGACGAGGTATCCGTCCAGATGGCCCTGGAGGGGGAGCGCATCGCCCAGGTGGGGATTGTGGGACGGGGGTGCTCCATCTCCCAAGCGTCGGCGTCTATGATGGGGGAACTGCTCAAGGGCAAGACCCTGGCCGATGCCCTGCGCCTCTCCCGGCGGGTGCGGGACATGCTCCACGGAAAAGCCCTCTCCCCCCAGGAGCTGGAGGAGTTGGGCGACCTGGAGGCCCTGCGGGGAGTAAGCAAGTTCCCCGTGCGCATCAAGTGCGCCCTCCTGGCCTGGACGACTTTGGAAGAGGGTATCGCCGACTGGCAGAAGCGGAGGGGCTAACCACTATCCCCCTCCCCATCGGGATCAGGATAGGCACGAACAATCCAGACAACACCCTCCCTATGCTACCCTGTGCCTCGGAGGCCACGTGCGCCCGACAATCCTCGGGATTCTTATCCTTATCCTCCTGACCTGGGGCGTCGCAGGGGCGTGCACCGCCCCACCGCCCACGCCTACCCCAACTTCTTCTCCACCCCCTGCCCCTACCCCAACCCCCGCACCCCCTCTCTTTCCCACTCCCCCCGACCGCGACCTCTATGACCTGACCCAACGCTACCGCACCAAAGGCGTGGGCATCCCCCGCACCGTTGCCCCACCCGCCATCGCCCCCGCCGTAGGGATGCAAGAGACCTTCTGGGCCATAGACCTGGAGGCCAAAGTCCCCTACACCATCACCGCGACCCTGCGCGCCATCAGCCCCCACGCCTACTGGTATATAGCCGACGGGGTTCCCATAAGCGACGATGCCCTGCAACAGACCATCCGCACCTTTGAGGAGCGCATCGTCCCCCAGGTGGGCACAGCCGTGGGCGGCCAGTGGCCCCCGGGCATCAACGGCGACCCCCGCCTCACCATCCTCTATGGCCCCTTGCGCGGGGCCGCCGGCTACTACAGCGGGGCCGACGAATACCCCCTCGTGGTGCACCCCTACTCCAACCAACGGCGCATGCTCTACCTGAACAGCCAGTTCCTGCGTCTGGGCTCGTCCCTGTTTGATCAGGTGCTGGCCCACGAGTTGCAACACGCCTTCCACCACGCCGCCGACCCCACCGAGGAGACCTGGGTGAACGAAGGCCTCGCGGAACTGGCCAGCGAACTGGCAGGCTACCGTCCCACCTTGGTGCAGGAGTTCGCCCGCCGCCCCTCCACCTCCCTCACCGAATGGGCCGATGACCCCTACGCCTCGGGCCCCCACTACGGTGCCGCCCACCTCTTTATGCGTTACCTCTTCCAACACTATGGAGGCAGAGCACACATCCCCCTCCTGGTGCACGAACCCGCCGATGGCATCGCAGGGGTAGAGGCCTTCCTGCGGCGTATTGGTGCTGGCAAGACCTTCCCCGAGGTCTTCCAGGACTGGGCGGTGGCCAACCTCTTGGGCAACGGCGACGGCCCCCTCTTCTACAAGGAGGGCGCACCCCGCCTGTCGGCACCCAAGGGCTTGGAGCCTGGGCAAAGGATACAGGACATCCTCCCACCCTTCGCCGCCTCTTATGTAAACCTTCCTCCCACTGCGGGAGGCACCCTCACCTTTTCCGGGGAGGCCAGCACCCCTCTGGCAGACCTCCCCGTCCCCAGCGGAGAGGCCTGCTGGTTCAGCAACCGGGGCGACAACATCAACACCCGCCTCACCCGCACCCTAGACCTCACAGGGGTGGAGCGCGCCACCCTCCGCTTCCGCATCTGGTATGACCTGGAGGAGTGGTGGGATTACGCTTATGCCGCTGTCTCGGCCGACGGGGGCCGGTCGTGGGACGCCCTAAAGGGGAAATTCGCCACCGCCCACGATCCCCTCGGCGTCGCCTTCGGACCCGGCTGGACCGGCTCCAGCAACGGTTGGCGGGAGGAGGAGGTCGACCTCACCCCCTTCGCCGGCCGGCGGGTGCTCCTGCGCTTTGAGTACGTCACCGATGAGGCGGTCAACCTGGGGGGCCTCTGCCTGGACGACTTCTCTATCCCCGAAATCGGCTGGCAGGACGATGCCGAGCACGACCGAGACTGGCTGACCGAGGGGTGGATTCGCCGGGCACCACACGTGCCGACGGTGTGGCGGGCCCGTTTGGTGGTGGAGCGCCCCGAGGGGGGGCCAATGGTGCACGACTTGCCGGTGGATGCAGCAGGGCGCGGACGGTGGACGGTGCGCATCCCGCCCAATGCCCGCCGAGCGGTGCTAGTGGTGCTTAACCTTACCCCCCTAGCCCGTCGCCCCGCACCCTTCCAGATAACCTGGGAGACCGCACAGGCACCCTGATGCCCACCCTCTGCCCGTTTTCCACAGACCCTCCCCCAATTCCCCGCTACAGAGCACCCAAAACCGCCCCCCACACCCCTTTACGCCGCCCTCGCAACCGTTGTAGGATAAAGGGCTAGATAACAGGAGGAGACCATGCTGCGCGTACTGGCGATGGCTGTCGTTACGGCTCTGGTTCTGCTGGGTGGGAGCACCGTGTTCGCCCAACCTCAGGTGATGCGGTTCGCGGGCACCGTCGTCCTTGACGGCCGGCCGGCCCCCGAGGGGACACGGGTGGTGGCCGAGGTGCAGGTGGGCGGCACATGGCGGGAGGCAGCCTCCACCACTGTCTACGGCGGCTCGTACACCTTGACAATCGGCCTCGCCCCTGGGGATAGTTTCCCCACGGGAGCACCCATTCGCTTCCGGGTGGGCACCCTCACCGCCGACCAGACAGCCACCTGGGAGCCTGGCTCCTTGCGTTCGGGCTTCAACCTGACCGCCTTCCCCCCACCCCCACCCCCTCAGGAGGCGTGGAGGGGCCTCCAGCGCGCCCTGCAGCGGGCATGGAGTTACGAAGACCCCCGCAACCCCCGCTTCTTTGACTTTGGCAACCCTGGCGGGAGCACCCTCCAGCAGTTGGAGCGCAACCGCGCCTACTTCCTGTTCCTCACCGAGGACACCACCCTGGAATGTCGGGGCGTAACGTACACCTTGCGGCGGGGCTGGAACCTGTTCGCCTGGACCTGCTAGCGTCTTGGGGGGCGTGAGCACCCCGAACCCCTCATCCAATAAGGCACGGATAAGGGTATGCCCGACGTGCGGAGTTGGGGTGTAGGCCTTGTGCTCCTCGGCCTTCTCCTGCTGTGGGGGTGTGCCCCGAAGCCCACCCCCACACCCGTTATCCCCCCGGTTCCTCCCCCCTCTCCCGAGCGCCGCCCACTGGTCAGTGTTCTGGACCTCGCCCGCGCCCAGGCGGGGCAGACCGTCCCCTTGGGGTCGTATCAGGTTACCCCCCAACGGGTGCGGGTGACCGAAGGCGCTGTGGAGGTGGAGTGGACGGTGCGCCGAGGCTCCGAGGCTGACACCGCCCCCACGCAGACCTTCAACCCCCTCTTCCTGGCGACGCGGCAAGAGGCGGGCACGGGCGTGCGCCTGTTGGCATTAGAACGCCCCCACAGCGACGACATCACCTTCCTGCTCCTGCCCCCCGACGGCACAGGTTTCTGTGAAACCGACGGCCGCGAACCCGCAGGCTGGGAGAGCAGTGGTCGCTGTCGGTTCGCCTTACCCCAGGGAGCCGTCCCCGTCTACCTCGTGCTGGTGCACTGGAGTCGGGGAGGGAGTGCCCTCCTCCCCGTTCCCCTCTCCACGGTGAGCGGAGAGGTGCTGGTGCCCCTCGGCTCCATTCCCAGTACCCTTGTGGGGCGCGTCCCTGATGCCCCCGCCCCGCCGGGGGTTACCTTGCGCACGGCGCACGGCCTCCAGGCCACCCTGGTGCGCAGCAGTGTAGTGCGCAAGCCTCTCCCCGCACACCATCCCGCCCTGGTCTCCATCTGGACGGAACCGGGAACTTGGCTGCTGGTGCACCTGCGGGTGCTCTGCCCGCGGGCCGAGGGATGCACCGTCAGCACGGCTCTGGAAACCCCTGATGCCAGCATCATACCCCTCCTGCGGGGCCAACAGGCGGGAACCCTGACGCGGGAGATGTTTGTGGAGGATGTGTATTGGGATCCTCAGAACCCCCTGGTCTTTGAACGCATGGAGAGGGCAAGCCTTTTCGCCCCGGGGAATAGGGAGCAGGAGTGGATTCTGGCCTTCCGTGTCCCAGAGGGCTTCACAGGCGCGGGGCAGGTGCGGGTGGGCGAGGTGGCGGGCGATAGCCAGACCCTTCCGTTGCCCCTGTTTTTCCGCGTGGACGGGGGTAGTTAGGGGCGCTACAGGCTCCCCTTGGCCAGAGAGGCCAGGAACTCGGCGTTGTTGCGGGTGCGCCCCAGGCGCTCCAGCAAGCGCTCCGTCGCCTCCAGGGGGTCCATCCCATTACTGATGGCCATAGCCAGCATGCGGCGGAGGCGCACAACCGCTTGCAAAACACTCTCCTCCAGCAGGAGTTCGTCGCGGCGGGTGCCCGAGCGCATAATGTCCACAGCGGGGAACACGCGCTTCTCCGCCAGACGCCTGTCCAGGTGGATTTCGCTGTTCCCCGTGCCCTTGAACTCCTCGTAAATCACCTCGTCCATACGGGAGCCGGTGTCTATCAGACAGGTGGCGATGATGGTCAGGCTCCCCCCGTTCTCAATGTTGCGGGCTGCACCAAAGAAGCGCTTAGGCGGGTACAGGGCGGCCGGGTCCACACCCCCTGACAGAGTGCGCCCCGTGCTGGGGAGGGCCAGGTTATACGCCCGCACCAGACGGGTCAAGCTATCCAGCAAAATCATCACATGCTTGCCCATCTCCACCAAGCGCTTGGCCCGTTCCAGGGCCAGTTCGGCGGTGCGGCAGTGGTCCTCTACCGGCTCGTCAAAGGTGCTGGAAAAAATTTCCCCCTTGACAGAGCGCCGCATATCGGTAACCTCTTCGGGGCGCTCCCCGACCAGCACCACCATCAAGTGAATATCGGGATGATTGATGGTGGTGCCCTGGGCGATGTGCTTGAGCAGGAAGGTTTTCCCCGCCTTGGGGGGCGACACGATAAGTCCCCGTTGCCCGCGCCCGATAGGAGCGATGAGGTCTATCAGACGACCGGAGAGGTTCTGGGGTGTGGTCTCCAGGCGGATCTGCTCGTTGGGGAAGACAGGCGTCAGGTTATCAAAATGGGGGCGGTTGCGGGTGAAATCGGGGTCCACCCCGTTGACTGCCTCCACACGGATGAGGCCGAAGTAGCGCTCCCCCTCTTTGGGGGGGCGGGCCTGCCCCGTAACCATATCCCCCGTGCGCAGGCCGAACCGGCGTATCTGGCTCTGGGAGACATACACATCCCCCGGGCTGGGGCGTGTCCCCTGCTGGCGCAGGAAGCCGTAGCCGTCGGGGGTAATCTCCAGAAGACCGGTGGCCAGCACATACCCCTGCTGGTGGGCCACCGACTCCAGGATTTTGTAGATGAGGTCCTCCCGCTTCAGGGCCCCATCTTCTATGCCCAACTGCTTGGCCAGCTCCAGCAGTTCCTCGGCGGTTTTGGATTCCAGTTCTGCCAGGTCCATGGGTTGTCCTCTCCGTGTCCACCCACTGTTCTACCGTGCCGCGCGGGAGAGACCAGCCTTCTCCCAATCCTGGGCGAAGCGCTGCATTCCCACATCGGTGAGGGGGTGATGGGTCATCTGCATCAACACCTTGAAGGGGACGGTGGCGATGTCCGCCCCCGCCCGCAGCGCCTCAACCACATGCAAGGGATGGCGAATGCTGGCGGCCAGCACCTTGCTGGGGTAGCCGTAGCGCCGCACCATCTGCACGATGTCGGCCACCAGTGCCATCCCCGTGTGCCCCTCGTCATCCAGGCGCCCCACGAAGGGGCTAATGAAGGCCACCCCCAGGCGCGCCCCCAAAAGGGCCTGGTTGACGGAGAAGCAGAGGGTCTGGTTCACCCGGATGCCCTCCCGGCACACCACGGCCATAGCCTGAAAGCCCGCCACTGTGCTGGGCAGTTTCACCACCACCTGGGGATGCCAGGAGGCGATCTCCCGCGCCTGGGCCACCATCCCCTGGGCATCGGAGTGGGTAACCTCCACCGAGATGGGCCCCCGCACGAGGCGCACCATCTCCAGCACCGCTGTCTTATAAGCCTCCAGGTCGCCGATGCCCTCCTTAGCCGCCAGGGAGGGGTTGGTGGTAACCCCGCTCACCACCCCCAAAGCCACCGCCTGGCGTATCTCCTCCAGATTGGCCGTGTCCAGGAACAACTCCATGCACACCCTCCCGTGCCCCTACTCCAACGGTAGGGGGCGCTGTGTGCCGGGCCGTAGAGTTTGCACAGCCGTCGCCAAGAAGGCCACGAACAACGGATGCGGCCGATTGGGCCGGGAGCGGAACTCGGGATGGAACTGGGTGCCCAGCATAAAGGGGTGGTCAACCACCTCTGCGATCTCCACCAGGTACCCATCGGGGGAGACCCCGCTGAAGCGCAGGCCTCCCTGCTCCAGCACCTCTCGGTAGGCGTTGTTCAGTTCGTAGCGATGGCGATGGCGCTCGTGTATCAGGTCGGCGTGATAGGCCTGGTACGCCTTACTCCCCCGCTCCAAACGGCAGGGGTAGTTGCCCAGGCGCATCGTCCCCCCCTTCTCCGTGATCGTGCGCTGTTCCGGCATCAGGTCAATGACCGGGTGGGGGGTTGTGGGGTCGAACTCGGTAGAGTTGGCTCCCCGCAGCCCCAGCACATGGCGAGCCACCTCTATCACCATCAGTTGCATCCCCAGACACAGGCCCAGGTAGGGCACCCCATTCTCCCGGGCGTAGCGGGCGGCGGCGATCATCCCCTCCACACCGCGGGGGCCGAAGCCCCCCGGCACCACGATGCCTTGCACATGGGAGAGGAAAGGCTCGGGGCCGTGCCGTTCCACCTCCTCCGAAGGCACCCACGAGATGCGCACATCCCGATTGAGGGCCAAGCCCGCATGCTTGAGGGCCTCCCGCACCGAGATGTAAGCATCAGGCAGATCGGCGTACTTGCCCACCACCGCCACAGCCACGGGCTCCTTGGGTGCCTTCATCCGCTCCACCATCACCCGCCACTCGGCCAAATCGCCATTGCGATGGGGCAGGCCCAGGGCCTGGGCCAACAGATCCCCCATCCCCGCCTCCTCCAGGAGCAAGGGCACCTCGTACACCGTAGGCACCGTTAGCAAGGGGATCACCGCCCGCACATCCACATCGCAAAACAGGGAGATCTTCTCCCGGATGCTGGTGCTGACGGGATAGTCGCTCCGGCAGAGGATGGCATCGGGCTGAATACCTATGGAGCGCAGTTCCTTCACGCTGTGCTGGGTGGGCTTGGTCTTCAGTTCGCCCGTTGTGGAGATGTACGGGAGCAAGGTTACATGGATGAAAAAGCAGTTATCCCGCCCCACATCTTTGCGCATCTGGCGCACCGCCTCCAAGAAGGGGAGACCCTCTATGTCCCCCACAGTGCCCCCCACCTCCACGATGACCACCTCTGCCCCGCTCTCCTGGGCCACCCGATGCATGTGCTCCTTAATGGCGTTGGTTACATGGGGAACGGTTTGAATGGTGCCCCCCAAATAATCCCCTCGGCGCTCCTTGGCGATGACATAGGAGTAGATGTGGCCAGCCGTAACATTGGACGAGCGGGTCAGTTCAATGTCAATGAAACGCTCGTAGTGGCCCAGGTCCATATCCGTCTCGCACCCGTCCTTGGTCACGAACACCTCCCCGTGCTGATAGGGGGACATAGTGCCGGGGTCTACATTCAGGTACGGGTCTAGTTTTTGGACGGAGACGCGCAGGCCCCGGCTTTTCAACAGACGCCCTAGCGAAGCGGTGCTAATCCCCTTCCCGATGGAACTCACCACCCCGCCCGTTACAAAGATGTACCTGGTCGTGGCGCTCATGCAGTCTCGCCCAACATCCTCACCATCTACGGGTGCAGAGGGCAGATACAGCGGAAGGGTGCCGTGGTGTGCGGGAGCAGGACAGGCCTACATCCCTAGCATAGCCATAGCCCTCCCCCCTGTCAATGGCCCGGTGCCGGCAGGTTACGGGGATAACGGGGTGTCCCCACCCTCGCGCTCTCCCCATCACCGCCCCTCCCCAGAGGAGGTGGCCATGCGCTGCAGGCGCTCCCGCACCACCAGAAGGGCGTGGCGCACCTGGGGGTCGGTGTCCATCTGCAGGCGCACCTTCTCGCAGGCGTGGAGCACAGTGGTGTGGTCCTTGCCCCCCAAGAGGCGTCCGATTTCCGTGAGGGGCCGTTGGGCCTCTTCCCGCAGGAGGAACATGGCGATGTGGCGGGCGGTAGCGGTGACCTTGTCGCGGCGAGGGCCTTTCAGGGCCATCGGCTCCAGCCCAAAGTGCTGGGCCACCACACTCACCACCTCCTCGGGGTCCAGGGGGCGGCGCTCGGGGCCAGTGCCAGGGAGGTCCAGGGCCTGCTGGGCCAGTTCCAAAGTAATGGGCCGCCCCGTTACCTCGGCCAAAGCCTTCAGCCTGTTCAGCACCCCCTCCAGTTCCCGGATGGAGCGGTAGATGCGCTTGCCCAAAAAGGTCAGCACCGGGGCAGGCACCGCCATCCCTAAAGCGTCGGCCTTCGCCCGCAAAATGGCCAGGCGTGTCTCCAGCTCCGGGGGCTGGATGTCGGCCACCAGACCCCACTCAAAGCGGGAGCGCAAACGGTCCTCCAGGGGGCGCAGGGCCTTGGGCGGACGATCGCAGGTCAAGACGATCTGTTTCCCCGCGTTGTGCAGTTCATTGAAGATATGGAAGAAGGCCTCTTGCGTCTGCTCCTTGCCGATAAGGAAGTGCACATCGTCCATCAGCAAGATGCCCCCATTGCGGAAGCGCAGACGGAAGGCCTCGGCCGTCCCCTCCCGGATGGAGCGGATAAACTCGCTGGTGAACTGCTCAGCGCTGGTATACAGGACGCGCATCCCCCGCTCCAGGCACCGATGGCCAATGGCGTGGAGCAGATGCGTCTTCCCCAGCCCCACATCCGAGTAAATAAAAATGGGGTTATACTTCCGCCCCGGGTGCTCAGCAGCGGCCACGGCCGCCGCGTGGGCATAGCGGTTGCACTCCCCCACGATAAAAGCAGCAAAGGTGTAGCGGGGGTTGAGGGGCATCCCCAAGCACTCGCCCGAGGCCTCCGTCTCCGCCGACGGCGGAGGCGGTGGAGGGGCTGGGGTGGGCGGAGAGACCACCTCGCCCGTCCCCTTGGCCACCACCCGGAACTCCACCTCTACCGCCTGCCCCACGATGCGCTCCAGGGCCTCCCGCACCAGGCCGTATGCCCGTTGCTCCAAGTAGGCGCGGGCGAAGGGGCTGGGCGTCCCCACAAGGAAGCGCCCCCCCTCCCAGGCTAATCCCACCGTCTCCCGCAGGAAGGCCTCGTACGTCCCCCGTGCCACCTCTACCTGCAACAAACCCAACACCCGCTCCCAAACTTCCTGGGGGCTGGGCATACGCGCAGAAACCATACCTCAACACCTTGCTCGCTAGAGGCAGAGTGGGTATCGCCCAAAGGACAACGGCCCTAAAGCCGTAGGTGGGGAACATCTTGTATAAGCCTAGACCACAGGCCAGACACTGCGCAAGGGCCCAGACGCCCTTTTGCGGGGAAAAAACCCTTCCCCTTGTGGCCCCTTTTTACCCCCGACTCAGCCACACCCCCAGCACCACCACCGCCAAAACCACCCCCCCATTGAGCATAGCCACCCGGGAAGACATGCGTCGCAAGGCCGTTGCCTGGGCCAGCAGGGCGGGGTGAGGAGGCGTCGTGGCAGAGGCGCTCCGCTCCCGGCGGGTGGCTAGGGCGGGAATCACCCAATCGTGCAGCCCCTCCAGAACCAAAGCCAGCCCCACCAGCACCACCTTCAGCACGAACACGCCCCCCAAAGGATAGGCCCCCCAGTTCCCCCTGAACAGCGCCTCCCAATATCCGTAGCGGATGCCGAACTCCACCCCCGATGCCACCGCCACACCAATGGCCGGCCAGACGATCCAGACGAAGCGCCGTCCCACGGAGCGCACCAGGTTTTGCCCCGTCTCCCCAAAGGCACGGCTCACCGGCACCAACACCAGGCCGAGAAACAGGACACCCCCAAACCATACCGCCGTCCCCAGCAGGTGCAACAGACCCAGGACAATCTCCACAGGGGCACCCGAGAAGAGGGCTACGCCTTGCGCGCCCAGATGGTATGGTAGTTTTCCCCCTGGACGACGGCTGCCAGTTCCCGGCGCTCCAGACGGCGCAGTTCCTCCAGAGCCTCACGGCACTGCCTCACCGCCTCCGGGTGCCCGCAGGCCGCCACCCGCTCCAGCAACACATCCGCTACCTGCAAGCGAAACAGGCTATCCACATAGCGAGGCCAGGGTATCGCCAGCAGTTTGCGCGGGCGCGGCCAGTGGGGACGCATCCGCCGCACACTGCGCATCCGCTCCGGCAAAGAGCGCGCCATGGGGGCCAGGCGCACCAGGGGGGCTTCATCAACCGTGCAGCGGAAATCCACCACCAGCGTCTTGCGCAGTAGGGGGAAGAAGAGGGACAGCACCTCCGCCTGCTCCAGCCCCGACCGCACCTGCTGCAGATCGATGGTGAACTCCATATCCATGCGACACCTCCCCGTGGCAGGCCACACCCATGCCTCTGTCTACCGTTGGAGCAGTTTGCGCACCTCGTCAATGAAGGCCGGGAGCACCTTCTTCCAGTCCCCGACCACACCGAAGCGCGCCTCCTGGAAGATGGGGGCATCCCCATCCTTATTGATGGCCACGATGTTCTTCACCGTGGAGATGCCCGCCATATGCTGACTAGCCCCAGAGATGGCCACAGCGATGTACAGATCGGCTGTGATGGTCTTGCCAGTGAGGCCAATCTGATACTGGTAGGGGAGCCAGCCCGCATCGCACACCGCCCGGGACGCCCCCACCGCCCCACCCAAAAGGCGCGCCAGCTCCTCCAACTGCTGGAACGGCTCAGGACCTCCCAAACCACGCCCCCCGGCGACTACAACGCGGGCATCCTCCAGCCGGATGCCCGTGGCCTCCACCTTCTTGCGCTCCAACACCTTCACCTTCACACTGGAGGCGTCCAAACTGACAGGGATAGACTGCACAGCCACCGAGGGGTTGGCCTGAGGGGCCAATGGCTCAAAGGCTTTGGGGCGCACGGTAGCCACAAAAGGCTTCTGGCGCAGGGCGACGCGGGCCATCGCATTGCCCCCATATACGGGGCGCTCCGCGATGAGGGCTCCCCCCTCTACCTTCAAGGAGACCACATCCTGGGCGACACCTACCCCCAGCCGAAAGGCCAGGCGCGGCCCCACCGTAACGCCGAGCGGGGTCTTCCCCAGAAGCACTGCCGAAGGGGTAATCCGCTTGACTGCCTGCTCCAGGGCCAGCAGGTGGTAATCCGGGTGGGCGTCCTTCAGAAAGGCATGCTCCGCCACATAGACCTGCTGCGCCCCGAAGGCCCCCGCCTCCTGGGCCAATGGCCCCGCCTTCTCGGCAGCGATGAAGGCCACCAGCGGCTCCCCCAGGGCCTGGGCCAGAGGACGCCCCGCTGCTAGCAGCTCCTTCGCGATAGGGGCCAGGCCACCCTCCCCCACCTCGGCGAATACAAGCACACCGGCCATGCCACACCTCTGCTAAATCAGTTTGGCTTCCCGCAAGCGCCGCGCTAGGTTCCGCCCCTTCTCCTCGTCGTTGTCCCCACTTATAAACTCGCACTTCTTCTGGCGCACCGGGATATACAGGTCCAACAGTTCGACCTTCGGTTTTAGGTCAGCGGGGTTGAGGCCCAGATCGCTCAGTTTGCGGATAATGGGCTGTTTGCGGGTGGAGGCCATAATGCCCCGCAAGGTGGGGTAACGGGGCTGCCCCAGTTCGTTGCTCACGGTGATAAGGGCGGGTAAGGGCACCTGAACCACCTCGGTGCCGTCGGGGAGCACCCGCTCCACCACCACCGTCTTGTCCTTCACCTCCACCTTCTTGGTGATGTGCACACAGGGCAAGCCCAGGAACTCCGCAAGGGCTAAGGGCACCTGGGCCTGGTCCCAGTCGGACGCCTGCCGACCACACAGCACCAAGTCTACGGGCCCCATCTGCTTGATGGCAGCCGCCAGCACCCGGGCCGTCTGGAAGGCGTCCAGGCCATCACACCCGTCGTCCTGCACCAACACCAGGTCATCGGCACCCATGGACAGGGGCTTCTTGATGACATCCAGGGCAAAGGACTTCCCCACCGAGAGAACAGTGATCTTCACATTGGGCGCACCCAGGGCGTCCTTGATGCGCAGGGCAGCCTCCACCGCGTTCTCGTCAAAACCGTTGACGACCGGAGGGACATTGGGCGGGGCCACCATACGCTTGCGGGCGGTATCAATCTGGAGGGCAGAGGCGGGGGTCTCGGGATCCAGAACCTGCTTGGCGGTTACCACGATGGTGAGGGGCACAGCCGCCTCCTTCGGTTGGGCGTTCCCCTAAGGTAAGGTGCGGGGGTCATGTGCTCTGTGCAGTGTATCACAAGCGCAACAGGGGTGTCAATGGCCGTCCGCCCCCGCAGAAGCCCCAGAGGCTCCTCTTCCCCTTCTTGACGGGGCACGAGCATACAGCAGGCACCATCCCCACTGTGCCCCATGCCCATACCGGGCCTCCCTGCGCCGTCCTCCCTTTGCGCTCACCCCTCCCGGTGGTAGGATAGGGACAGCGCCATGCGTGTGGTCATCGCCCCCCAAGCCTTCAAGGGGAGTGTACGGGCATCGGTGGCGGCTGCCGCCCTTGCGCGCGGGTGGCATCGCGTCTTCCCGCACGACGAGTGCATCCTGGTCCCCGTGGCCGATGGGGGCGACGGGACGCTAGAGGCCCTGGTCTCCGCCACCGGGGGCCGCTACGAGCAAACCGAGGTAACCGGCCCCTTGGGCCAGAAAGTGGTTGCTCAGTGGGGTGTGCTGGGGGATGGCCAGACGGCGGTGCTGGAGACGGCCCAGGCGTGTGGGCTGGTGCTGGTGCCCCCCGAACGGCGCGACCCCCGCATCACGACCACCTATGGCGTGGGGGAACTTTTCCGCGCCGCTTTGGACAAGGGCTTTCGCCGTTTCCTGGTGGGCCTCGGGGGCAGTGCCACCAACGACGGCGGGGCCGGCATGGCCCAAGCCCTGGGCATCCGCCTGCTGGACGGGGAGGGACGCGACCTCCCCTGGGGCGGGGAGGCCCTTCTGCATCTGGCGCGCCTTGACCCCTCCCGCCGCGACCCCCGTATCGCCCAAAGCCAGATCACTGTGGCCGTGGATGTCACCAACCCCCTATGTGGCCCCCAGGGGGCGTCGGCCGTTTACGGCCCCCAGAAGGGGGCCACCCCCGAGATGGTCGCCCTTTTGGACACGGCCCTGGAGCGCTTGGCCCAGGTGGTGCGCCGCGACTTGGGGAAGGAGGTGGCTCACCTCCCCGGGGCAGGGGCAGCCGGGGGTATGGGAGCAGGGCTGGTGGCCTTCTTAGATGCACACCTCGCCTGGGGCGCAGACATCATCCTCGAAGCGGTGCGCCTCCAGGAACGCCTGGAGGGGGCCCACCTGGTGCTGGTGGGCGAAGGGCAAATGGACTTCCAGACCGCCTTCAACAAGGCCCCCGCCGCCGTCGCCAAAAGGGCCAAGGCCCGAGGCATCCCCGTCATCGCCCTCGTCGGCGGGCTAGGCAAAGGCTACCAGGATGCCTACCGCATGGGCATCGACGCCGTTGTGCCCATCGCTCCCGGCCCCCTCGCCCTGGAGGAGGCCATGCGCCGCGCTGAGGACCTGTTGGCCGATGCCGCCGAGCGGACGGCTCGCCTACTGGCTGTGGGCCGGCGCCTCCCCTTCTGACCCCAACGCCACCCGTCCTTGCGAAGCCAGCCCCCCTTCTTTAGAATGAGATACGAGGGGGGATGAGAAGCCAGCTGTGTTCCAGAAACACGTTTTGGGCAACGGGCTCCGCATCATCACCTGCCCCATGCCCCACACCCGCTCCGTTACGGTCGCCTTCTTCATCGGTGCGGGATCCCGCTACGAACCCGATGAACTGGGCGGGGCCTTCCACTTTGCCGAGCATATGCTGTTCAAGGGCACCCAGCGCCGTCCCACCGCCCGCCACATCTCTGAGGCCATAGAGGGCGTGGGCGGGATCATGAACGGGAGCACCGACCGGGAGACCACTATCTACTGGGCCAAGGTCGCCCGCCCCCACTTCTCCCACGCCTTGGACCTGCTGGCCGATATGCTCCTACACAGCCGGTTCGCCCCCGAGGAGATAGAGAAAGAGCGCCGGGTCATTCTGGAGGAACTGGCCGCCACCAAAGACCATCCCAACGAGTTGGTCCACCTGCTCCTGGACGCCGCCATGTGGCCCAACCACCCGATGGGGCGGGATGTGGGGGGAACTCCCGAGTCCGTCGCCTCCCTTACCCGTCAGGCTTTGCTGGACACCGTCGCCCACCACTATGTCGCCACCAACGCCGTGTGTGTGGTGGCGGGGGCGGTAGAAGGGCCGGAGGTGGTGGAAGCGGTGACCTCCCTGGTGGAGAACTGGCCCCAGGGAACGCCCAGTTCGTTCCTGCCTATCCAGGACACCCCCCGGGGGCCCCAGGTGCGCCTGGAGCGGCGTCCCACCGAGCAGGCCCATCTGGCCCTGGGCATACCCGCCTACCCTGTGGGACACCCCGACCGCTATGCCCTGGACCTGCTCAGCGTGGTGCTGGGGGAAGGCACCAGCAGTCGCCTGTTCCTGGAACTGCGGGAGCGGCGGGGGCTGGTGTACGATGTCTCCAGCACCGTGGCCCACTACCAGGACTGCGGCACCTGGACCATCTCCCTAGGGGTGGAGCCCTCTCACGGTGCCGATGCCACTCAAGTGGTAGTGGATGAACTAGTGCGCCTGCGGGAGGGGGTCTCCCTTGAGGAACTGCACAAGGCCAAGGAACTGGTGAAGGGGCGTATCCTTTTGCGCATGGAGGATACCCGTGCCGTGGCCTTTTGGGCGGGTGCCCAGGAGACCCTGCTGGGACGCATCCTGACGCCTGAGGAGGTGGTGCAGAAGGTGGAGGCCGTTACCCCCGAGGATCTGCAACGGGTAGCCCAGCACCTCGTTCACCCCCAGCACCTCACCTTGGCCATCGTGGGACCCTACCGCAGCGAACGCCGCTTTCTGCGCATCCTGCAAGGATAAGCAACCACACTCCTGTTCCCCCGCCTGGGCGGGGGGGCATGCAAGGAAGTGCCTATGGCCGACTGGAAACGCATCCTCCGCAGACTGGACGCCTACCGCTGGGAACTGCCCACCTCCTACAAGGAGGGCATGCGGGTGCCGGGCATTGTGTTCGCCGATGAAAAGATGCTGGACGATATCGCCCAGGACCAGTCCCTGGAGCAGGTGGCCAATGTGGCGTGCTTGCCGGGCATCGTGTACGCCTCCCTGGCCATGCCCGACATCCACTGGGGCTATGGTTTTGCCATTGGCGGGGTGGCGGCGACCCAGGTGGAGGGGGAGGGGGTCATCTCGCCAGGCGGGGTCGGCTTTGACATCAACTGCGGGGTGCGGTTCTTGCGCACCGACCTCACCGAGGCCGAGGTGCGCCCCGTGCTAGAGCGCCTGGTGGACACCCTCTATGCCCGTGTCCCCACCGGTGTGGGGGCTGCGGGGAAACTACGCCTACGGGGCCCCGAGATAGACGAGGTGCTGGTGAAAGGTGCACGCTGGGCTGTGGAGCACGGCTACGGCCACCCCGACGACCTGGAGGTCAGTGAAGAGGGGGGGTGTATCGCCGGTGCCGACCCCTCCGCTGTGGGCCCCCGCCCCCGGGAGCGGGGCGCCGACCAACTGGGCACCCTGGGCTCGGGCAACCACTTCCTTGAAGTGGAGGTGGTGGATGAAATCTACAACCCTCAGGTGGCCCGCGTGTTCGGTATTGAGCGGGTGGGCCAGATTACAGTCCTCTTCCACTGCGGCTCCCGAGGCTTCGGCCACCAGGTGTGCGAGGACTACCTGAAGGTCATGGACAAGGCCATGCGCACTTACCGTATCTCCCTGCCCGACCGCCAACTAGCCTGCGCCCCCCTTTCGTCCCCCGAAGGCAAGGACTACCTGGCCGCCATGCGGTGTGCTGCCAACTTCGCCTGGGCCAACCGCCAAGTCATTGCCCACTGGGTGCGGGAATCCTTTGAGGCCGTGTTCGGCAAATCCTGGGAGGCCTTGGGGATGCGCCAGGTATACGATGTGGCCCACAACATCGCCAAGATAGAGGAGCACACCGTCAACGGCAAGCGGATGCGTCTGTGTGTGCACCGTAAGGGTGCCACCCGCTCCTTCCCGCCCGGGCATCCCCATGTGCCGGCGCGCTACCGGGAGGTGGGCCAGCCCGTAATCATCCCCGGCGATATGGGGCGCTACTCCTTCCTGTGTGTGGGTGCCCCTCGGGCGATGGAGGTGAGTTTCGGCACCACTTGCCACGGCGCAGGACGGCGCGAGAGCCGTGCCGCCGCCAAGCGCCTCCTCAAGGGCCACGATATCCAGGCCGAACTGCGCCAGCGGGGTATCATCGTCCGCGCCGACTCCTGGGCGTCCCTGGCGGAGGAGGCCTCATTGGCCTACAAAGATGTAGCCGATGTGGTAGAGGTGTGCCATCAGGCTGGCCTGGCTTACAAAGTGGCCCGCATGCGCCCCATCGGGGTTACCAAGGGATAGGGGGAAGCATGGCCCAACCCTCCCCACGCCTCAAGTTCACCTACCACGACTATCGCACCACGCCCCCCGGCAAGCGCTACGAACTGCGGGAGGGAGACCTGGTCATGGTGCCTGCCCCCAGCGATTTCCACCAAGCCATCTCCATGAACCTATCCTTGGCTTTAGGGGCGTATATTCGCCAGCGGCGTTTGGGGCACCTGCGGGCAGCCCCCTACGATGTGGTGCTGTCCCCCACCGATGTGGTGCAGCCCGACCTCGTGTTCATCTCCCCCCAGCGTGCCCCCTTCATCCGCCCCGAAGGATGCTTCGGCCCCCCAGACCTGGTGGTAGAAATCCTCTCCCCCTCCTCCGCCGAGGTGGACAGGGGCTACAAGCGCTCCCTCTACGCCCGCCACGGCGTCCGCGAATACTGGCTGGTGGACCCCGACACCCGCACTGTGGAGGTGCTCACCCTCGGCGAAGAGGGCTTCCGCCTTGTGGGCCTGTTCCGCCAGGGAGAGCGGCTCGTCTCCCCCCTCTTCCCAGACCTCACCCTCACCGTCAGCGACGTGTTCGCCGAAGGAGGATAGTGTGGCCTACGGAATCGTGATCAAACAGGGACACGAGGGCGTGCGAGTGGAGATAGGATGTCCCCACCAGCACGGGATGCTCTATGCCGTGCGGAGTAAAGCCTCGTGGGTGTGCTCCGCCGACCTGCTCCACGCCCACGCCCTGGCGGGCTTCCTGCGGGAGTTGGTGCGCCTGGAGAACCCCGCCGTGGACGCCCTGATGCAGAAGTGGGGTCTGTATTACCGCGAACTGCCCCTAGAAGATCAGGCGCCCGCCCCGACCGCCTCCGCTCCCCAGACCACCTCCCCCTGACCCCTACCCCAAGCGCCCATGCCCCAACCAGCGGGCGAAAAAGTCCGCCACCAGCAGGGCCACCTGCCGCTCCGCACCGCGGAAGAAGTGGTCCACTCCCTCCAGCAGGTGGACCTCTTTCGGCTCCGCCCACCGCCGCACCAGGAACTGGAACTGTTCCGCAGGGACGATATGATCCTGGTCGCCGCAGATGAACAGTTTGGGTACCGGCGTATGGGCGGCGGCGGGATGGTTCAAGGCAGAGGCCGGGGGGGCCACCGCCCCCACCGCCTGCACCATCCCCGGCTGGGACGCCACCTCCAAAGCAATCCCCGCCCCAAAGGAATATCCCACAATCCCCAAACGCCCGTTGTCCACCCCTGGCACCATCCCCAGGGCAAGGAGAGCCTCCGCGGCGTCCTCCACCTCCTTCACCCCGTGGCTGTGCACCCCCTCGCTGGCCCCTGTACCCCGAAAGTTGAAGCGCACAACGCAAAAGCCACGCGTGTGCAACGCCTGCGCCACCGCCACCACCAACGGGTGATCCATATCCCCTCCATATAAGGGATGGGGATGGCACACCACCACCCCCGGCCATGGCCCCTTCCCCTCCGCCTTGTGGAGCACCCCCTCCAGGCGCAGACCCTCGCTGGTGGTGATGGGAAAGGGAACGGGCTGGGGGCGGGTCATCCTCTTCTCCGCAAATAACGCCACACCTCATAGGTGCGGTGCACGGCCGTGAGGAACCCCAAACCCGCCACCACCCCGAGCGCCGGCACCACCCACCCCGTCAGCAACCCCACCACCAGGAGAAGCACCCGTTCAGGGCGGGTCATAATTCCGATACGCGGGCTGGGCACCCCCAGCCCTTCGGCGCGGGCGCGGGTGTAACTCACCAGAAACGACCCCCACAGCGCCAAAAAGGCCAAAAGGCTTCCAGCCATCTCCCCCTGCCGCCCGTAAAACACCAGAATCCCCAGCAACACCCCCGCCTCCTGCACCCGGTCCACCAGGGAATCCAGAAAGGCCCCGAAGGGCGTTGCCCGTCCCGTGCGGCGGGCCAGGGCTCCATCCAGCATGTCCATCAGCCCCGCCACCAGCAAAGCACCCCCCGCCCACATCCACCGCCCCGTCGCCGCCAGATACGCCACCGGAGCCGTCAACACCAAGCCCACTAGGGTCAACGCATTCGGACTGACCCCCACTGCGCTCAGGCCCCGCAGCATGGGCTCCTCCACCCATGCCCCCCACCACACCCGCACCCGCTCCCGCAGGGCCTGCGCCGACAGACCGCCCCCCCTCCCCCTCATACCAACACCCTCTCCCGTGCACCCCCCATCCACACTCGCTCCCGCACCTCCTGGTAATAGTCCACCACCTGCTGGGCCACGCGCTCCCAGCGGAACTCCTGCACCCGCCGATACCCCTCCGTTACGAGGTGCTCCCGCAAAGCCCCATCCTCCAGAACGCGCTGCAGAGCCCGCGCCAATGCCTCCTCGTCCTGGGGAGGCACCAGCACCGCCTCCCTCCCGTCCCGCACCACAAACTGATACCCCTCTATCGCCGATGCCACAATGGGCACCCCCGCCGCCATGGCCTCCAACAGCACAATCCCGAAACTCTCCTTCCCAATGGCAGGGGCGCAGAACACCTGCGCCGAGGCGTAATAGCGGGGCAAGTTGCTATAGGGCACACCCCCCACAAACACCACATCCGTTAGCCCACACGCCGCAAGACGCTGGAGGCTCTCCCGATCGGGGTTGCCCGGCCCTACCACGATCAGGCGCAGGTGGGGCATGCGCCACTTCAGGCGCGCAAACGCCCCCACCAGATACCGCAACCCCTTCCGCTTCTCCAACCGCCCGACAAACAGGATATTCACCTTCCCGTCACAGAACTCCGGCAGAGGCATCGCCCCCGCAAAGTGCCCCACATCCACCCCGTTCGGGATAATCCGATACTCCCCCGGAAAGTAGCGGGCGATGAACCGGCGCGCCGGCTCCGAGACCGCCGTGCGCCCGTGCAACCGGCGCACCCACGCCCGCAGAAACGGGCGCGCCCAGGGGTAAAAACGACTCCGCCCATGATACGCGTGGAAAGTGCCGATGTTCACCGTATCCGAGAAACTCAACACGCATAACGGCAGAAAAGGCGTAAAGGGCTCGTGCAGGTGCACAATGTCATAGCGGTTGCGCTGCAGAAGGTCGCGCACCCGCTCCGCCAGCCACACCGACAGGGTGATGCGCGCCGTGGAGCCCCCGCTGGGGATGCGCAAGGGATACCCCAGACGCATCAAATACGGAATACCCAACTCCTGTGCCGGGCGCGAGGACGGAGCCAAAATGTGCACCCGGTGCCCCATCCCCCGCAACTGTCGGGCAAGGGAGGCGATATGGTCGTTCACACCCCCAGGGTAAGCGAAATCGTACGGCGATACCAGGGCGATGCGCACAACGCCCCCCACCCGTCTACTACGGCAAGGCGACCGGCGCCCTCCCGTTCTCCCGCCCTGCGATGAAGTCCTCCACCAACTCCTGAGCTACATCGTCCGGAAACTGCAGGGGCGGCGACTTCATAAAGTAGGCCGACGGCCCCACCAGAGCCCCGCTAATGCCCCGATCCAACGCCAGTTTGGCACAGCGGATAGCGTCTATAACTACCCCCGCCGAGTTAGGACTATCCCACACCTCCAGTTTCAACTCTATGGTAATAGGCACACCCCCAAACCCGCTCCCCTCCATGCGGATGTAGCAGAACTTGCGGTCCTGCAACCACGGCACATAATCGCTGGGGCCAATGTGGATATTGTCCGGCCCGATCTCATAGTCCAGAAGGGAGGTTACAGCGTTGGTCTTGGAAATCTTCTTCGACTGCAACCGCTCCCGCTCCAACATATTCAGGAAGTCGGTATTGCCCCCGAAGTTCAACTGGTAGGTGCGCTCCAGCCTCACCCCCCGCTGGCGGAACAGATGGGTGAGCGCCCGATGCACAATGGTCGCCCCCACCTGGGACTTAATGTCGTCCCCAATGATGGGCAGACCTCGGTCGCGGAAGCGCTTCTGCCAATAGCGCTCCCGCCCAATGAACACCGGGATGCAGTTCACAAAGGCGCACCCCGCCTGCAACACCTGCTCCACATACCACTTGGTCGCCTCCTCCGACCCCACGGGCAGGTAGTTCACCACCACATGGCACTCCCGTTCCCGCAAGATGTTCACAATATCGGCCGTAGAGCCCGGGGCCTTCTGCACCAGGGGCGCCACATACTTGCCGATACCATCGTGGGTCATCCCCCGCTCCACAATGACACCCGTCGGGGGCACATCGGCGAACTTGATGGTGTTATTGGGCGGGGTAAAAATGGCCTCTGCCAGGTCCTTCCCCACCTTGTTGCGGTCAATATCAAAGGCCGCCACGAAGCGGATGTCCCCTATGGCGTAGCCCCCCAGCACAGGGTGCATCAGCCCGGGGATGAAAGCGTGGGGTGGAGCGTTACGGTAGTGGTACACCCCCTGCACCAGGGAAGAGGCGCAGTTGCCCACCCCAATGATAGCCACATTGATGGTGCCCATGCTCCCCCCTCAATGGTGGATATCGTGCGCACGGGGCTACACCTGCTATTGTAAGGCACCCGCGCAACGGGGCAAAACAAGGGCGTTTACCCCCTCATCAGGGAGCGCCCCACCTCCCGCCCCCGTTCGGCCGTCTCAGGGGAACGGCATGCCAGGATGCGCACCCCCTCCCGTATCTTTTCCTCCACCGTCTCCGGCGTCGCCGCCTCCAGAAAGGCCAACCCCGCACTCCGACAGGCGGCAAATACCCGATTGCGGGCCTCCACCATCTCCGGTGGGTAGGGCGGGTCGTGGCGGTCCCGGTAGCCGAAGGACATCCCCATATCCCCCGGCCCCCACTCGGCAAAGGCCAGCCCCGGCACCTGGGCGATGGCCTCCGCCTGGGGCAGGGCGCGGCGCGTCTCTATCTTCACCCCCAGGAGCACCTCCCCCTGGGGGGCCAACGGCCACGGCTCCGCCCGCTCCAGATACTCCTCCACCGATACGCCCCACACAGCCGCCGCCGTTTCCTGCCCCCCGTTGCCCCGTCGCCCCACCCCAGCCGTATGGAACGGATACCGACACGCCTCCACAAACGCCCGCACCGCCTCGGGCGATTCGGCGTGCGCCAGCAGAATTCCGTGCACCCCGCGCGCCAGCACCTGCTTGAACATCCAGGCGTTGGCGCGCACCTCCTCCACACTGGCCCCCGTGGCGGGCACCACCACGATGACCGCCGGCGTGCGGTGGCCGGTGGGGGTTGGCCCCCCGTCCACCAGCCCCCGCATAAAGGCGTCCAATCCCGCCAGGTCAAAGGTGGCGTGCTCCAAATCCACCGTCAGGTAATCGGCCCAGGTCTGGGCCATCCGCTTCCCGTTGGCATAGGTCAACTCCTTCGTCCCCGTGGTAAACACGGGAAGCCCCTTCTCCAAAAGGTCAATAGCCCTATTCACGCGCCCCATAGTGCTTTACCCCTCTGCTCTACCAGTTGGTGAAGGCCCCATCCCGCCGCCGCAGGCGCGGCGGATAGCCCGGCGTATAGGCGCGGGCGTAGGCCAGGCACGCCTCCTCGTTGAACTCCAGCCCCAAGCCCGGCCGCTCCGGCTTCAGCACATACCCATCCTCCCAGGGGATTTGCACGGGGAACACATCGGGCAAAAATGTGCCCGGCTTCACGGGCAACTCCAACACCCCCACATTGGTGGACGCCAGGCACAGGTGGGCCGCCGCCGCCGAACTCACCGGCCCCAGGGGATTGTGCGGCACGATGTCTATGTAATGGGTCTCGCACCAGTGGGTAACCTTAAGGGCCTCCGTAATGCCCCCCACGATGCACAGGTCAATGCGGGCATACTGAATCAGTTCCTCCTCAATGACCTCCCGAAAAGCCCACTTGCCCGCCCATTGCTCCCCGGCGGCGATGGGCACTGCCACGTGGCGCGCCAGGGTGCGGTAACTGGCGGGGTTCTCCGAGCGCAGGGGATCCTCCACGAAGAAGGGACGGAAGGGCTCCAACTCCCGACACAGGCGAATGGCATAGGCCGTATCCAGGCGCGTGTGCACATCCAGGCAGATCTCAATCTCGTCCCCCACCGTTTCCCGCACGGCGGCCACCTGCTGCACCGCCATGCGCACCGAGGCCGACGGCTCCAACACCCCATCGGGGTAGTGGGGGAGCCCCCACCGCACGAACTTCCACCCCTCCGCCACCGTGCGCCGGCAACTGGCCAGCAGGCTCTCCGTATCCGTCTCGGCGTTGTGGGGATAGCACACCACCTTATCCCGCACCGGCCCGCCCAAGAGTTTATACACGGGCAGGCCCAGCGCTTTCCCCTTGATATCCCACAGGGCGATGTCTATGGCGCTCAGGGCGGCACAGACCACCTTATCGGCGGGGAAGAAGCCCGCGCGGAACATCCGTTGCCACAGGCGCTCGGTGCTGAAGGGGTCCTCCCCCAGGAGCAACTCCTCCGTCAGACGACGCACCGCCTGCTCTAGGGAGCCTGCCCAATAGGGCACCCCTGCCTCCCCCACTCCGTAGATGCCCTCGTCCGTCTCCACTTTCACGAAGAAGAAGTGGCGCTGGGCGCGCACCGGGAAGGACTTCACCGCCGTGATCTTCATGCCTACTACCCTCCCAGAAGGCTTCGGGGCTGGGCCTACACAACTTCCGTCTATCGGCCGGGGGCGGGGTTAGTAACAGCCCCCTGGGCCGCCGAGCCTACCGCCTGGGCATACTTGGCCAATGCCCCCCCAAAGGGAACGGGGCGAGGGCGCCACTGGGCACGGCGGCGGTCCAGTTCCTCTTTGGGCACCTCCACCTCCAGCCGCCGATTGGGGATGTCCAGGACGATGGGGTCGCCCTCCTGCACCAGGGCGATGGGGCCCCCCACCGCCGCCTCGGGGGCCACATGCCCAATCATGGGCCCCCGCGTCGCCCCCGAGAAGCGCCCGTCGGTGATGAGAATCACTTGGTCGCCAATGCCCTGCCCCACCAGCGCAGCTGTAACCGCCAACATCTCCCGCATCCCTGGGCCACCCTTCGGCCCTTCGTAGCGGATGATCACCGCATCGCCAGGACGGATGCGGCGCTCCTGCACCGCCTTGAAGCAGTCCTCCTCCCGGTCAAAGACCCGCGCCGGCCCGCGGAAGGTGGTGGTGCGCACGCCGGTGGTCTTGATAATTGCCCCCTCGGGGGCCAGGCTCCCCTTCAGCACCACCAACGACCCCGTGGGACCAAGGGGGTTGCTTACCGGGCGCACCACCGCCTGGTTGGGATTGAACCGATACGGAGCCAGGTTCTCGGCCACCGTCTTCCCCGTAACGGTAATGGGATCCCCGTGCAGGAGGCCCCCCTCCCACAGCGCCCGCATCACCAACGGCACACCCCCCACGGCGTCCAGATCCGCCATCGTAAAGCGGCCGGCGGGCTTCATATCGCAGATAAGGGGCGTGCGTCGGCTGATGCGGTCAAAGTCGTCTAGCGACAGGGGCACCCCCGCCTCGGCAGCGATGGCCAGCAGGTGCAAAACGGCGTTGGTGGATCCCCCCATCGCCTCCACCACCGTAATGGCGTTCTCAAAAGCCTTGCGGGTCAGGATATCCCGAGGGCGGATGCCCTGCTCCAGCAAGCGCATCACCAACATCCCCGCCTGGAAGGACGCCTGCAAACGCCGGGCGTCCACCGCCGGGATGGACGCCGAGCCAGGGGGAGCCAAACCCAACGCCTCGCTGACACTGGCCATCGTGTTGGCGGTGAACATCCCCCCGCAGGAGCCCGGGCCGGGGCAGGCACACGCCTCTATCTCCGCCAGGTCCTCGCGGGTGATGGCCCCCGCCTGAAACTGCCCCACCGCCTCGTAAACATCCTGAATAGTGATAGCCTTTCCCCGCCAGTGGCCAGGTAGGATAGTGCCCCCATAGAGGAACACGCTGGGGATGTTCAGACGGGCCATGCCCATCATGGAGCCGGGGATGGTCTTATCGCACCCCGCCATGGTTACCAGCCCGTCCAGACCGTGGGCGAAGCAGACCAGTTCAATGGAATCGGCGATGACCTCCCGGCTCACCAGAGACGCCTTCATCCCCTGGTGGCCCATGGCGATGGCGTCGCTGATGCAGATGGTGCCGAACTCAATGGGCGTCCCGCCTGCGGCGCGGATACCCTCCCGCACCTTGGGGGCCAGGCGGTCCAGGTGGTAGTTGCAGGGGGTAACCTCGCTGGCGGTATTGGAGATGCCGATGAAGGGACGCTGCAGATCCTCGGGGGTCAGGCCCATGGCCAGGAACATGGCGCGGTGGGGTGCCCGCTCAGGGCCTTCCACCACCACACGACTGCGCTGTTTGAGGGGAGTGGGTTGGCTCACGGTGCGCCTCCTCGTGGCCCTTTTTGGGGACAAGATAGCCTGTCCCCTCCTGGGGACGCAAGGTGTGCCCCAGTGAAGGGACTGCGTCTTGGTCGACGACAACCACCTACCCTCGGAAGTGGGGGAGCACCTGCTGGGCGACTAAACGCATCTGCTCCCAGGCTTGCGGGGGCGTCCCCTGGAACTGGAACACCACATCCGTTACCCCCAGGGCCAGGCGCGCCTCCACCTCTCGGATGCAATCCTGGGGCGTGCCCGTGATGCACAGGGCCTGGGCCACATCCTGGGCGCTCATACGCTCCGTGGCGTAGCGCCGGCCTACTGTGGCCACCCCAGATGCAGGGCCTCGGCCGTATCCTGAGCGATGGCGATGGGCTGGAGCACCCCCCAGCGGAAGTGGGAGAGGTCGCACCCCTCCTGGGCGGCAAACTAACGAATTTTTTTCTCCCCGCTGGACTGCAATCGGCGCAGGGTATACAGGAAGGGATACCAGCCGTCCCCGTAGCGGGCGGCGCGGCGCATGGCGGGCTCCTCCCGTCCGGCCACCCAGATGGGGGAATGGGGCTCCTGGACGGGATGGCCAGCAAAACGGGATGCTAGAGGGGGATAAGGACAATGCCCGTCAACAGACGAATGCGGCGGGTTGCCCCACCGGCGGCCGCCAGGGCGGGGACGCCCATCCATCACCTGCTCGCCGATGCTCACCCGGTCATAGCCTCAAGCCTCCGCCTCCCGTGCCATATCCACCACCGTTTCCATCTGCAGGGCGACCCCAAAGGTGATATCCTTGCCTGCCATCCTCCCTCCAGCACTACTTATTCCAGGCGTGTTTGAGAGCCACCTTCTCGTTGAACTCCACACCCCATCCCGGCTTGGTGGAGACCTTCATATACCCTTTCTCAAACTCGGGTGGGGTGCACAGGTCGTCCTTCCAGGGCACATCGTCTATGTCTATCTCCATAATCCGCACATTGGTGAGGGTGGCGCACAGGTGAGCACTGATGTGGGACGAGAGGTGGCTATAGTAGTTGTGGGGGGAGATGTTGATATCGTAGGCCTCGGCCATAGTAGCGATTTTGCGGGACTCCCCGAAGCCATTCCAGGGCACATCAATCATCAGGTGGTCCACGCACTGCAGTTCACAAAAGCGTCGGTAGCCGCGGATGCCGTAGAGGTTCTCCCCCGAGGTGATGCGGGTGGCGGTGGACATTTTGATCTGCAGAAGGGCCTCGGGGTTGTAGTTATCGATCTCCAGCCACAGCAGGTTATAGGGCTCCAAGGCCTTGGCGATGCGGATACAACTCTCCGGGGTGAAGTTGAAGTTCAGGTCCAAGTTGATGTCCACATCGGGGCCGACGGCCTGGCGGAAGGTGCCGATGAGGGTCTGGATGTGGCGCAGGAGCCACGGCTCCACCACCCGGTCGCTGGTGCCTGGGGGGCCGCCGAAGCCGGGCATCCACACCTCGGCCGGGTCACCGGGGATGATGATGTTGGTCTTCAGGGCCGTAAAGCCCCGCTCCACCACCTCCCGCCCCAAGCGGGCGATGTCCTCCATCGTGCGGATGGGGGGCTTCCCCACCAGGTGAGCGTGGCGGGCGCGGGTCGTCCCGCAGTGCGACCAATACACCCGCACCCGGTCGCGCGTCGGCCCCCCGAACAGGGAATACACCGGCACCCCCAGCGCCTTCCCCTTGATGTCCCACAGGGCCAGGTCTATGCCGGCGATGGCCTTCTGCACCACACCCCCGGGGGCGTGGCGGGCGGCGCGATACATATCGTGGGTGATCATCTCCACATGGTGCGGATCCCGCCCCAGCACCAGTGGCTCCAGGTCTCGCACCGCCCCAGCGATGCTGTGGGGCAAGCGGTTATCGCTACACTCCCCATACCCCACAATCCCCGCGTCCGTCTCCACCTTCACAAAAGTCCAGGGACGCCATCCTCCGTCCACGTGGAACACGCTCACCCGCGTAATCTTCACGGCGCCTCCTTTCACAGCCGGGGTCTTGCCTAGTATATCCTACGCCCCCCAAGAGGGGCAGGGGACGCCGAAGGCCCGCCGATGAGCGGTCAGGGACCGGAGGGGTCAACTGGCCGAGCCATACAGGTGGCAGGCCACCTGATGCCCGGGGCGCACCTCCAGGGTCGGAGGCTCCACCTGGGAACAGTGGGGCATGGCGAAGGGACACCTCGGATGGAACCGGCACCCCCTGGGAATGTTGAGGGGAGAGGGCACCTCCCCCGTCAGGATGATCTCCTCCCGGTGGATATCGGGATGGGAGGGGAGGGCGGCGGAGAGGAGGGCTTTAGTGTAGGGGTGCAGGGGGTTATCAAACAACTCCCCGCTGGGAGCCGACTCCACGATGCGCCCCAGGTACATCACCGCCACCCGATGGCACATATAGCGCACCGTAGCCAGGTGGTGAGCAATGAGCAGATAACTCAGGTTGAACTGTTTCTGCAGGTCTTTCAAAAGATTCATAATCTGGGCGCGGATGGACACATCCAGTGCCGACACCGGCTCGTCCAGAACGATGAGTTTGGGGTTCAGGGCCAAGGCGCGGGCGATGGCGATGCGTTGGCGCTGGCCCCCGCTGAACTCGTGGGGATACAGGGTGGCGTGGTGAGGGTTCAGCCCCACATTCTCCAACAACTGGGCCACCCGCTCCCGCGTCTCCTGGGGCGACAGTTTCAGGTTGATGTCCAGAGGCTCGGCGACGATCTTCCCCACCCGCATGCGGGGGTTCAGGGACGCCCACGGGTCCTGGAACACGGCCTGCACCGACTGGCGATACCGCTTCCTCTGGGCACCATCCATGCGTACCACATCCTGGCCCTCAAAGAGGATGGTACCTGCCGTGGGCGTCTCCAGCATCAGCACCATCTTGGCGGTGGTGGTCTTCCCGCATCCCGATTCCCCAACCAGTCCCAACGTCTCCCCCTGGCGAATCACAAAGGAGACACCGTCCACCGCCTTCAACAGGGCGGGCTTGCGGAACAGCCCCCGCCCCACCGGGAAGTACTTCTTCACCTCCCGGGCTTCCAAGAGCACCTGTCCGTCAGACGGCGACCCATTCATACCAGTGTCCAACACGCTGCAGTGTGCCCCGGGGCTACTTCCACCCTCGGCGGATACTCCCGCCGACAGCGCTCCTGCACATAGACACAGCGGGGGGCAAAGGGACACCCCGGCGGCAAATTGTGTAACACGGGAGGCTGGCCGGGAATAGAGTACAGGCGCTCCACATCCTCCTCCATCTTGGGGACGGAGGCCAGCAGAGCCTTGGTATAGGGATGGGCGGGGCTGTTGAAGATGCGGCGCACATCCCCTTTCTCCACGATGCGCCCCGCATACATCACCGCCACCGTGTCGCACATCTTGGCCACGATCCCGAAGTCATGGGTGATGAAGATGATGGACAGGCCCGTCTCCTGCTGGATTTCCTTCAGCAGGCGCAGGTATTGGGCCTGGATGGTGGCATCCAGGGAGGTGGTCGGCTCGTCGGCGATCAGCACCGTGGGCTCGCAGGAGATGGCGATGGCCCCCACCACCCGCTGGCGCATCCCCCCGCTCAGTTGGTGGGGGTAATCGCGCATGCGCACCTCGGCAGCGGGGATGCGCACCTGCTTGAGCACCTGCACCGCCCGCTCCACCAGGCTCCGCTTGTTGGGCAACTTCTGGTGGATGCGAATCGCCTCCATCACCTGGTCGCCGATGGAGAGCACAGGGTTCAGAGAGGTCATGGGGTCCTGCAGGATGAGGGCGATGCGCTTCCCCCGCACCTTCTGCATCTCCCTCTCGGGGAGGGTGAGCAGGTTCTCCCCGTCCAACAGCACCTCTCCCCCTACAATCCTCCCCGGGGGCGAGGGCACCAGGCGCATGATGGAGAGGACAGTAACCGACTTCCCGCTCCCCGACTCCCCCACGATGCCCAAAGTCTCCCCCCGGTGCAGGTCAAAACTGACCCCATCCACCGCCTTCACCACACCCCAGCGGGTGTAGAAGTAGGTGCGCAGGTCCCGCACCCGCAGAACCACGTCCTGGAACGCCTTTCCCTGCACCATGGGCCTCGTTGTGGCCCTATTCTAGAAGCCTTAGGGTGTCCTGTCAAGCCCCTTTGCGAAAATCGTTGCAAAACTCTTGACAAACGCCCCAACGCCTTTCTATAATACGGCCACCTTTCCAGCCTACAGCAGGGGATCTTATGCCCCCATAGTGGAGGGCTTGCAGGGGAGTGTATCGGAACCACCCCAGTAGATAGGGAAAAAGTGTATAGGGAGGGAAGGCCATGCAGAGGACACGGTGGTCGCTCATCCTCATCGGCGTGCTGGGGTTGGCCCTCTTCCTGGTGGGGGCGTGTCGGCCGGCGGCAGCGCCCACCCCCACCCCTACACGGGCACCCGCCCCCGCCCCCGCCGTCGCCGTTACCCCCACCCCCACACCCATCCCGCCCACGCCCACCCCACCCCCCGTCATCACCCCCACCGGCACCCTTACCGTCGCCGTCGCCACGGTGAATGTGCCCGCTGGGACTCCCCGCTTCTGCACCGCCGGGTGCGCCGAGAACGTCTACCTCGCCAGTGTGATGGAGACCCTCTTCCGCCCCGCCTCGGGCGACATCGCCGGCGAGAAGCCCGAAGTGCCCATCCTGGCCGAATCCTGGACTATGGATACCCAGGTGCCCCCGCGCTGGCTGGACTTCAAACTGCGCCCGGGAATCCAGTTCCACAGAGGCTATGGGGAGATGACCGCCGAGGATGTGGCCTTCTCCTTCAACGACGCCAACTCCCGCACCACCCCCGAAAGCATCCACGGCCAGGCCGGCGACTTCTACCCCCTCATCAAAAAGATGGAGCCCCTGGACAAGTACACCGTCCGCCTCTGGTATGAGACCTTTGACAGCCGCGGCCTTCGCCACCGCTTCAGCCTCTTCTGGCAGACCGCTGGTGTGACCAGCAAGAAGGTGTTTGACGAACTGGGCCCCGAGCGGATGCGCACCGTGTTCATCGGCACCGGCCCCTTCCAGATGGTGGAATACACCCAGAACAAGGGCATCTTTATGGAGGCGGTGGATCGCCACTGGCGGCAGACGGCCCGCTTCAAGACCGTGCGCATCCTGGAGGTGCCCGAGACGGCCACCCGCCGCGCCATGGCCCTGACGGGTGAGGCGGATATCGTCCAGGCAGCCCTGAAGGATGTGCCCGACCTGGTGCGGGCAGGTCTGAAGACTGCCGAAACAGGCAACTACGACCAGATGGTTATCTACTTCACCGGCAACTATTGGGAGAAGCGCCACCCCATCACGGGCGAGCCCCTCAACCGCAAACTGGACTTGACCAAGCCCTGGGTCTCCCCCAACCCCGACGATGACCCCGCCCGCGCCGAGCAGGCCCGCAAAATCCGTTGGGCACTGGCTTTGACCATTGACCGTGAGGCGCTGAATCAGGCCATCCTGCAGGGCTTGGGCCGGCCCGTGCACATCGGCTATGTGTCCGTGGCCCACAAGGAGTTCCAAGAGAAATGGAAGGTGCCCTACGACCCCGCCCGCGCCCGCCAGCTGCTGCGGGAGGCCGGGGGCTGGCCCGCTGGCGTCAACATGGAGATGCACTGCTTTACCCCCGCTATCTGGAGCGAACTGTGTGAGGCCATCGCTAGCGTCTGGCTGACCGAGTTGGGCATCAAGACCGACATTGAGAAGGTGGCCTACACGGTCTACCGCCCAGGCCTGGTGCAGCGCACCACCTCCAAGCCCATCATCTTCCCAGGCGACGATGGCAAGTCCGCCTTCCCCTATCGCTGGGCCAAGGGCTTCACCAACAGCGCCATCAGTTCGGGTGGGTTCGGCGTGGGCATGGAGATTCCCAAGATGACCGAGTTCTACCTCAAGGCTGCCGCTGAGATAGATCCCCTCAAGCAGAAGCAAATTGTGGACCAGTTCCACGACTACTCCTACCACTGGATGCTGATGCCCGGCACCATCGAGGCTCCCCTCTTGCTTATCTATAACCCGCGCCGCATCGCCTCCTGGGACATCCTGCCCAACGCCAACGGCAACCTGGGGGGCCTGAACAACTTGGAGAGCGTGGTGCCCGCCCGCTAGGAGAGGGATGGTTCGCTTCCTCGTCCGCCGGTTCATCTTTATGATCCTGGCCCTCATCGGGGCCACCATGCTGGTGTTCTTCATGTCCCGAGCCGGCGGACGCGACCCGCGCTACCTGTATGCCCAGGCCGGCGGGTACGGCCTCTCCCCCGCCATGTGGGAGGAGTTGGGACGGCGCCTCCACTTGGACAAGCCCCTCATCGTCCAGTATCTCCTCTGGTTAGGGGACACCATGCGAGGGGATTTGGGGGAGTCGCTTATGGACCGCCGGCCTGTGGCCGAAAAGATAGCGGAGCGGATTCCCAACACCCTGCGGTTAGCCCTAGCGGCGTGGCTGTTCGCCACCTTTGTGGGAGTGCCCCTGGGGGTGCTCTCGGCCGTCAAGCGGGGCACCGTCTGGGACTATATCGCACGCGCCTTCGCCATGATGGGCCAGGCGGCCCCCCCCTTCTGGGTGGGCCTGATGGCCATTCTCCTCTTCTCCGTCCAACTGCGCCTGCTCCCCACCGGCACCATGGGGGAGGGCATCGCCATCCGCAACTACATCATGCCCTCCATAACTTTGGGGTGGCTGGCGGCGGCGGGCTATTTGCGCCTCACCCGCTCGGCCATGCTGGAGGTGCTGGACGCCGAGTTCATCAAGTTGGCCCGGGCCAAGGGGGTCAGCGAGTGGATGGTCATCTGGAAACACGCCTTCCGCAACGCCCTCATCCCCCCGCTGACCCTCTCGGCCATTATTTTGGCGGGCTTCCTGGCGGGCGCCGTCGTGGTGGAGACGGTGTTCTCCTGGCCCGGGGTGGGCCGCCTGGCCTATGAGTCCGTGCTCAACGACGACTTCCCCCAGATTACCGCATGCGTGCTGGTGTTCACGGCCGGGTACCTGGTGCTCAACTTCCTCACCGACTTGGCCTATGCCGTCATTGACCCCCGTATCCGCATCAGTTAGGGGGATGCCATGGCCAATGTAACTGTCGCTGTTCCCCGCAACCGCCTGGTGCTGGCCCTGCCGGGCAAAGCCTTCTCCGCCCTTACCCGTTGGCCGGTTATCCCCCTGGTCATCCTCACCACAATGGTCTTTACAGCCATTTTCGCCCCCGTTTTGGCCCCGCACGATCCGGTCAAGGCTAGCCTGGTCAAGCGCAACATCCCCCCCGCCTGGACGGCGAAGGGCACCTCCGAACATCTGCTGGGCACCGACCCCGTCGGACGGGATATCCTCAGCCGTCTGATGTTCGGAGCGCGGGTCTCCCTGATGGTGGTGGGCATCTCCTTGGCCACAGGCCTGCTGGTGGGGACGACCTTGGGCATCATCGCCGGGTATTTCGGGGGCCTGTTGGACGAAATCATCAGCCGTTTTGTGGACATCTGGCTGTCCTTACCCCTGATCGTCTTGGCGTTGGCCATCGTCATCGTTTTCGGGCAGAGTTTCGGAGTGATGATCGGTCTTTTGGCCCTTTTGGCGTGGGCACCCTTCGTCCGCAATGTGCGGGCGGAGGTCATGGTGCTCAAGACAAAGGACTATGTGGCTCTGGCCAAGGTGGCGGGAGCCTCTACTTTGCGCATTATGGTTACCCACATCCTCCCCGGCGTCTTGAACACCGTGATCGTCATCGCCACCCTGCGGGTGGGGCAACTGATCCTCTTTGAGGCCATCCTCAGTTTCCTGGGTGCGGGCATCCCCCCGCCTACACCTGCCTGGGGTGTCATGGTGGCTGACGGGCGCGACTATGTGCACAGCGCTTGGTGGGTCTCTTTCTTCCCCGGCCTGGCCATCTTCCTGGTGGTCATGAGCCTCAACTTCTTGGGCGACTGGATGCGCGACCGCTTTGACCCGCGCCTGCGCCAACTGTAACGGTATTCCCCGAGGGCAAGGGTGCAGGTAGCCCGCGCCGTCGGTCGGCGTCTCCCCGTGTTCTATGGCTGGGTAGTGGTGGGGGCGGCCGGCTCTACCATGTTCGTGCGCAATGCGGCGGCCAGCCTGACGCTGGCCGTCTTTGTGTACCCCATGGCCGCTGACCTCGGCTGGAGCCGCACCCTCATCGCTGGAGCGGCCAGCCTGGGGGGCATCCTGGCCACCGCCGCCTCGCCCCTCTCCGGCTGGGCCGTGGACCGCTACGGCCCCCGCCGGGTGCTCCTGGGGAGTGTGGTGGTTCTGGGGTTGTCCACCCTGGCCCTTGGCTGGGCCAGCACCCCCCTGGTCTTCTACCTGGCCTACGCTGTCGGACGCGTCCTCTTCTCTAGCCCTATCCAGATTGGGGCGTCGGTGGCCGTCTCCCAGTGGTTCATCCGCCTGCGGGGGAGGGCCAACGCCTTCCTGTTCCTGGCCCACGCCTTGGGTATGGGCCTGTTCCCCCTCATCGCCCAGGGCCTTATGGCGCTGGGCGGGGGCGAGGCGTGGCGGCAGGCCTGGGTAGGGCTGGGCCTGCTGGTGTGGGGCGTGGCGGTGCTCCCCGTGGCCCTGCTATTGGTGGGCAAGCCCGAGGAGATGGGCCTTGCCCCCGATGGTTCCACGCCCCCCACCCCTGGAGGCCCCAAGCCCTTTCCCCCCGCTCCCCCCGACACCTCCTTCACCACGGCCCAAGCCCTGCGCACCCCAGCCCTATGGCTTTTGGCTCTGGCGGGGGGCCTGCTCTTCTGCGTCCACGCCGGGGTGAACATCCACCAGGGGGCCTACCTGCGGGATAAGGGCCTGGCGGCGAGCATGGCCGCCTTCGCCATCGCCGTCAACGCCGCTTGCACGGGCGGGGGGAGCCTGGTGTGGGGCTTCCTGTCGGAGCGCCTCCCGGTGCGCTGGCTCTATGTGGCGACGGCAGGCACTATCGCCCTCGCCTCCGTCCTCTTCGCCCAGGTGAACACAGTGGCAGAAGCCTTCGGGGTAACGGCCCTGTTCGGCTTTGGGCTGGGAGGCATGCTGGTCCTCCCCTCCGTCGCCTACGCCAACTACTTCGGGCGCCGCTTCCTGGGAAGCATCCGAGGTCTTGCCGAGCCTTTCGTGGCAGGGGGACAGGCTGTGGGAGCCCTTTTGGCCGGGGCGATCTTCGACGCCACCGGCAGTTACCAGACGGCCTTCCTGCTATACGCGGGCACAGGCTTGACAGCGGCTCTCCTGCTGGTGGGAGCTCGCCCCCCCACTCCGCCTCAGGTGGCGCCCCCTCCCCGCCCTTGACGACTCCCCGCCCACAGGGGATAATGCCCCCGAACCCCTGGGAGGGGACGCCATGAAAATCACCGACCTGCGCGTGTTCCCTATGCAGGGTGGCCACGCCAACTGGACATTCGTGAAAATCTACACCGACAGCGGGTTGACCGGTGTGGGGGAAGCCACCTTAGAGCGCTTTGATGCCGCCGTCATCCGCACCCTGGAGTCCTTCCGGGACTTCCTGATCGGCCAAGATCCCTTCCAGATTGAATACATCTGGACGACCATTTACAAGAAGACCTTTTGGCACGGGGGTGTGATTGTCCTCACCGCCCTGAGCGGGGTGGAGCAGGCTCTGTGGGATATCAAGGGGAAGGCTTTGGGGGTGCCCGTGTACGAACTCCTCGGGGGCAAGGTGCGGGATACAGTGCGCGCCTACGCCAACGCCTGGGCCTTCCATCGGGGGGTCTACTTCGGCCCCGATACCCCCGATACCATCGCCCGCCGCGCCCAGGAGATGGTGGCCAAAGGCTTCACCGCCCTCAAATGGGACCCCTTCGGCAACGCCGGCCAGGTCATCGGCAAGGAGGACGAGGAGTTCGCCATCGCCAGTGTCCGCGCCGTGCGGGAGGCCGTCGGCCCCAAAGTAGACCTGCTGATTGAGTGCCACGGGCGCTTCAATGTGTGGAGCGCCATCCGCATGGCCCACAAACTGGAGGCCTTTGACCCCTTCTTCTACGAGGAGCCCATCCCCCCCGACAATGTGGACGCCCTGGCCGCAGTGGCCGCCGCCATCCGTATCCCCGTGGCCACCGGCGAGCGCCTGTTCACCCGCTGGGAGTTCCGCACCCTCCTGGAGAAGCACGCCGCCCGCATCATTCAGCCTGATGTCTGCCACGCCGGGGGCATCCTGGAGACCAAGAAAATCGCCGCTATGGCCGAGGCCTACTACGTCGCCGTCCAGCCCCATAACCCCAACGGCCCCATCTCCACCTTGGCCAGCCTCCACCTGGACGCCACCATCCCTAACTGCATCTTCCAGGAGTTCTTCTACCCCTATCTGGATTTGTATAACGAAATCCTCACCGTCCCCATCACCTACGAAAAGGGCTCCCTCCGCATCCCCAACGGCCCCGGCCTGGGGGCCGACATCCGCGAGGAGGTGATTCGCAAGTATCCGCCTGTGTCCCACCCCCTGCCCGCCCCCTGGGGCGGACCGTACTTCTAGCCGTCGCTCTGCAGAGGAGAGACTCACTCCCCCACGCCTACAGGAGGAGCATATGGATCTCGGCCTGAAAGGACGGGTTGCCATTGTAACCGGAGGGAGCGAAGGCATAGGGAAAGCAACCGCCCTGCGCCTGGCGCAGGAGGGGGCCAAGGTGGCCATCTGCGCCCGACGCCCCGGCCCCTTGGAGCAGGCCGCCCAGGCCATCCGCGCCCAGGGGGGCGAAGTTTTGGCCATCCCCGCTGATGTAACGCGCCCAGAGGATGTGCAGCGGGTCGTGGATACGGTGCTAGCCCACTGGGGAAGGATAGACATTCTCATCAACAACGCCGGCACCTCCGCCGCCCACCCCTTTGAATCCGTCTCCGATGAAGGGTGGGAGGCCGACTTCGCTTTGAAGGTGTGGCCAGCCATCCGCTTCACCCGTGCCGTCCTGCCCACCATGAAGGCCCAGCGGTGGGGGCGGATTATCAATGTCACCAACATCGGTGGGCGCGCCCCCGTCGCCCGCTCCGTCCCCACCTCCGTCAGCCGCGCCGCCGGCATCGCCCTCACCAAGGCCCTCTCCAAAGAGTTCGCCCCCTACAACATATTGGTCAACACCGTCTGCATCGGCCTCGTCAAAAGCGCTCAGCACGAACGGCGCTATCAGAAGGCCAAAGAGCAAAACCCCACCCTGACGCTAGAGCAGTTTTACGCCGAGATGGGCAAGAGCGTGCCTCTGGGACGTGTGGGCGAGACCGAGGAAGCTGCCGATGTCATTGTCTTCCTGGCGTCCGAGCGCGCCAGTTACATCACAGGCGTGGCCATCAACATAGACGGGGGCACCAGCCCCGTCGTCTAACACCCCTACCGGCGGCGGAACTCCTTCTCCACATACGCCCGGGACAGGAGCACCAGGGTGGGTCGCCCGTGAGGGCAGGTGTAGGGATCCTCTGCCCGCCCCAGGTCCTCCAACAGGGAGGCCATCTCCTGGGGCGAGAGGAGCATCCCCGCCGTGACGGCGCTGTGGCAGGCCACCACAGCCGCCACCCGCGCCTCCATCCCCATCCCCTGGGGGAGGTCGTCCCCCAGCAGGGCATCCAGAAAGTCCAAGAAAGCCGGGCGGGGGGGTTTGCCCACCAAAGGCGCGGGCATCCCCCGCACCAGCACCGCCCGCTCACCGAAAGGCTCCACCTGCCAGCCCGCCTGGGCGATGGCGTCCTGCCCGTCGGCCAGGGCCTGGGCTTGGGGAGGCGAAAGCTCCACCACCACGGGCTCTAAAAGGCCCTGCGTCCACGGCTCGCGGCGGCGCAGACGCTCCCACACCCGTTCAAAGAGCACCCGCTCATGAGCGGCGTGCTGGTCTATCAGGTACAGCCCCTCGGCCCCCTCGGCCACGATGTAGCACGCCCCCATCTGCCCCAGGGGGCGCAACGCGGGCAAAGCCACCCGCAACGCCGGCGCAGGGGGCGACGCCACCCCCGCTGTGGGCGCAGGCGCCTCCCCGCGCCCCCGCACCGTGCCCCCTCCCCCCCGCCCACCCAGAGGCGGGGCAGGGCCAACCTCGGGCCGCAGTAAGGGGACCGCAACCTGGGGGACAGCACTACGAGCCACCACCGCCTCCCGCACAGTTCGTTGGAGTAGCCCCGCCACTTCCCCCTCGGCAGCGATGCGCACCTCAGCCTTACTGGGGTGGACATTGGCATCCACCTGCTCGGAGGGAAGGGTCAGGTGCACCACGGCCAGGGGATGCCTCTCCTGGGGCAGAAGGCCCGTATAGGCCTCCTCCACGGCGAAGGCCAGGGCGCGCGCCTGCACGGGGCGACGATTCACAATGATGCTGATGTTCCCCCGATGGGAGCGGTGCAGATCCGGCGGGCTCACCAGACCCCATATCTTCCACCCCCGCTCGGGGGCCTCCCCCTGAACCTCCACCAACGCCTGGGCCACCTGGGAGCCATAGACAGCCCCCACGGCGTCCCGCAGGTTGCCATTCCCCGGCGCCGTGAGCACCGTGCGCCCGTCCACCTGCAGAGTGAAGCGCACCTGGGGAAAGGCCAGCACATAGGCACACACCACCTGCTGACAGCGGGCCGCTTCAGCCGACGGGGAACGCAAAAACTTGCGCCGCGCCGGCACGTTGCGGAACAGACCCCGCACCGTTAGGGTCGTCCCCACGCGGGCCCCGGCGGGCTCCCGACGGAGCACCGCCCCCTCCCGCACCTCCACCAGCGTCCCCTGCTCCTCGTCCCGATGGCGCGTCAACAGACTCACCCAGGAGACTTGGGCGATACTATACAGCGCCTCCCCCCGAAAGCCCAGGGTAGCGATGGCCTCCAGATCCTTCGCCGACGCCAGTTTACTGGTGGCGTGGCGCTGAAAGAGCAGGGGCACATCGGCCTGGGGGATGCCCACCCCATCGTCGGAGACGCGGATGCGCTCCATCCCCCCACCCACCACCTCCACCACCACCTGCGTCGCCCCCGCGTCCAGAGCATTCTCCACCAACTCCTTCACCACCGAGGCGGGACGTTCCACCACCTCCCCCGCTGCAATGCGGGCAGCCACCTCGGGGTCTAGAACACGGATAGGCACAGATGCTCCTACACGGTGGGGCGGCGATAGGCGTCGTCGCTACTGTGCCCGTAGAGGGCGATGTCGCGGATAATGCGGTAGACCCGCTCCATCTCCCGGTCGTCGGGCTTGGGCCAAAAGTACGGGCGCACCACAATCCCCCCCAACGCCGACACGATTTCCGGGTAATCGTCCACCACCACATCGGGCATGCGTGGAATGACCCCCTGAGCCACAAGACGCTCCACCGCAGCCCGATAGTTCTGCAACGGCTTCTCATACACCCCTACCACATAGGAGGCCAGCCCCACACTGCGCACCTCCCCCCATCGCACCCCCATCCCCGACCAGATGTGGAGGGTATGCCCGTCCTCCCGCAGCCGTTGGAACACCTCCTTCACCAAAGGGCGCAAGGTGCCATCCATGGCCAGGATGGTGTAGTCCATATCAAAAAAGAGGTTGAGGGAGCGCATCGGCATCCTCCCAAAGGTGTCCTGCAGGGTCTGTGCTAGGGCTACCCCCTCTCCCAACCTTTCCTTCCCGGCGTCCCCAGGGGGGGAGGGCGTCCCGCCGGTGGCGCCGCGGGGAACAGGGCGCGCGCCTTGCTCTGCAGGTGATACAGAAAGGTCAACGCCTCTAAGGGGGTGATGTTGTGCAGGTCCAGCGCCAACACCTCCTGGAGCAGGGAGTCCCCAACCCCGGCGAACAGGGAAAGTTGCTGGGCGGTGCCGTCCCGGCGCGCGGGGCGCTCCAACGTGGGGGTGGCAAGGGCAGACCGCTTCTCCTCCAAGCTGCGGAGCACCTCCCAAGCCCTCTGCACCACCCCTCGGGGCATCCCCGCCAACTGGGCCACATGCACCCCATAACTGCGGTCGGCCTTGCCCGGCACGATGCGGTGCAGGAACACCACCTTCCCCCCCTCCTCCTGCACCTGCACTGTATAGTTGCGCAAGCGGGGCAAAACCCCCTCCAGGGCTGTGAGTTCGTGGTAGTGGGTGGCGAACAGGGTGCGACACCCCAAACGGGGATGGTTGTGCAGATACTCCAACACCGCCTGGGCGATGGCCAGGCCGTCATAGGTGCTGGTGCCCCGCCCCACCTCGTCCAGGAGCACCAGGGAGCGAGCCGTGGCGTGATGCAGGATGTGGGCCGTTTCCACCATCTCCACCATAAAGGTGGATTGCCCTTCGGCCAAATCATCCTGCAGGCCAATGCGGGTAAAGAGGCGGTCCACCAGCCCGATGCGCGCCTCCTGGGCGGGCACGAAACTCCCCACCTGGGCCATCAGCACCATCAATGCCACCTGGCGAATGTAGGTGGACTTCCCGCTCATGTTGGGGCCGGTCAGGAGCAGAATCTGGTTTTGGCGCGTGTCCAGGAGGGTGTCGTTGGGAACGAAGGCCCCCGGGGGCAACACCTGCTCCACCACCGGGTGCCGTCCCCCTTTGATGTGAATCACGGGCGCTTCATCCAGGATGGGGCGCACATACCCATGCCGCTGGGCCGCCTCGGCAAAGGACGCCAGCACATCCACCTCGGCCACCGCCTGGGCCGTCTCCAGGATGCGGGGGGCCATCTCCCCCACCTGCCGACACACCTGCCGAAACAGGAAGGACTCCAGCTCGGCGATACGCTCCTGGGCGTTGAGAATCAGCGCCTCATACTCCTTCAGCTCGGGGGTGATGAAGCGCTCCGCATCAGTCAGCGTCTGGCGGCGAATGTAATGGGGCGGGACTTTGGCCAGGTTGGGCTTGCTCACCTCAATGTAGTAGCCGAACACCTTGTTGAACCCCACCTTCAAGGAGGCGATGCCCGTGCGTTCCCGCTCCTTCTGCTCCAGGCCCGCCAGCACCTCCCGGGCGTTGCGGGCGGCATAGCGCACCTCGTCCAGATCCTTGGAAAAGCCCTCCTTGATGACGCCTCCCTCGCCCACGGGGGTGGATGCCTCCTCCTCAACAGCGCGGGCGATGAGGTCTACCGCCTCGGGGCAGAGGTGGATGCGGGCGCACAGGGAGGCGAAGGGAGGAGCCTTCTGCAACACCTCCACCAGGCGGGGGAGGGCCTCCAGCCCCCGGCGTAGAGCCACCACCTCCCGAGGGGTGGCCATCCCCGCCCGCACCCGATTGAGCAGACGTTCTATGTCCGCTACCTCCTTCAGCACCCCCCGCAGGCCCTCCCGCTCCAGGGGGTGCTGCACCAGCCATGCCACCCGATCCAAGCGCTCCTCCAGTTCCTGGATATCTAACAGGGGCTGGGCCAGCCACTTGCGCAGGAGCCTTCCCCCCATAGGCGTGCGGGTATAGTCCAACACCCCCAGGAGAGACGGCCCCGTGCCTGTGCGCCCCCCCTGGAACACCTCCAGGTGGCGGCGGGTGCGGGCATCCAGAGGCATATAGCGCTCGGTGGTATAGGTGCGCAGGGAGGTGATAAGGCCCAAGAAGCCCTTCTGGGCACGGGCCAGGTGAAACAGCACCGCCCCCGCCGCCCGTATAGCCAGGGGGAGGTGGGCACATCCGAAGGCCTCCAGGGTGTGCACCCCCAGGTGGGCCTTCAGGCGCTCGGTGGCCTCCTCCAGGTCAAAGGCGGGGGCGGGCAGGGGCGTGGTGGCGTTGCCCCCAGGCGGGGGCGGGGCACCCTCGGGCAGAAGGAGTTCGGCCGGCGCCAGACGCTCCAGTTCCAGCAACGCCTGGGGCCAGGGGCACTGGGTTACGGCAAACTCCCCCGTGCTAATGTCCGCATAGGCCAGACCGGCCGCGTCCCCCTCCAGCACCAGGGCGCACAGGTAGTTATTCGCCTTCTGGTCCAGCAGGGCGGGCTCCAGCACCGTCCCGGGGGTTACCACCCGCACCACCTCCCGCTCCACCAGGCCCTTGGCTGTGGCGGGGTCGCCCAGTTGCTCACAGATGGCGACCTTGAAGCCCTTTTTGATGAGGCGGGCCAGGTAACCCTCCAAAGCATGGTAGGGGATGCCCGCCATAGGCACCCGATGCCCCTTCCCCATCTCGCGGGCGGTGAGGGTTATTTCCAGTTCGCGGGAGGTGGTATAGGCGTCCTCCCCGAAGGTCTCGTAGAAGTCCCCCAGGCGAAAGAGGACGATGCAATCGGGGTAGGCGCGCTTGATGCGCTGATACTGACGCCAGATGGGGACGGCCTTCTCCGGGGTGCCCACCGCTTCCCTCACCTGTGCCCATTATAGCGGGGGTGTGGGCTCCCGACACCCAGAACCCGTTTACTTGTGCGGGATGGGCGTAAGGCCCCGGTGCACTATCCACCACTCCAGGCTGTCCTGCAGGGCCAGCCAGGACGCCTCAATGATATTGGTGGATGCCCCCACCGTGCGCCAGGTGCGCTGGCCGTCGGTGGACTCCATCAGCACCCGCACCGACGCCCCTGTGCCCGACCCCTGATCCACCACCCGCACCTTGTAGTCCACCAACCGCACCCCCTCCAATTGGGGGTAGAAGGTTTGCAACGCCTTGCGGACGGCGTTGTCCAGGGCGTTGACGGGGCCGTTGCCCTCGGCGGCTGTATGGAGCACCTGCCCGTTCACCCGCACCTTCACCGTCGCCTCGGCCAGCAGGTCGCCCCCGTTCTCGGGGGTGCGCCGGCGCTTCTCCACCACCACCAGAAAGTCCACCAACTCAAAGGGGGGGCGATAGCCGGGCTGTTCCCTGCGCACCAGCAGTTCAAAGGACGCCTCCGCCTCCTCGTATTGGAAACCCCGCGCCTCCCGCTCCTTCACCACCTCCAAGATGCGGCGCGCCAGGGCCTCCTCGGCGGGCAGGCCCACCTCCCGCATCTTGTAGAGCACATTCCCCCGCCCCGCCAACTCGGAGACGATGATGCGCTTGGTGTTGCCCACCGCCTCGGGCGGAATGTGCTGATAACTCTCCTCTACCTTCATCACCCCCGAGGCGTGCAGGCCCCCTTTGTGCACAAAGGCGCTACTGCCCACATAGGGCTGAGTGGGGGCAAGGGGGCGGTTCACCACCTCGCTCACCCAGCGGGCTAACGCCGTCAACTGGGGAAGGGATTCATCGGGCACCACCGGTATGCCTAACTTCAGGTGCAAAGCTGGAATGAGGGAGACCAGGTTGGCGTTGCCGCACCGCTCCCCATAGCCATTGATGGTGCCCTGCACCTGCACCACCCCCGCCTGCACCGCCGCCAGGGCATTCGCCACCGCCAGTTCCCCGTCGTTGTGGGTGTGGATGCCCAGGGGCACGGGCACCTCCCGCCGCACCGCCTGCACAACGGAGGCGACCTCATGGGGAAGGCTCCCCCCGTTGGTGTCGCACAGCACCACGCAGGCCGCCCCCGCCTCGGCCGCCACCTGGATGCACCGCAGGGCATACTGCCGATTGGCCTTCCACCCGTCAAAGAAGTGCTCGGCATCAAAAAAGACCCGCCGCCCCTTGCTCCGCAGGTAGACAATGGAGTCCCGAATCATCGCCAGGTTCTCCTCCAGGGAGGTCTCCAGCACACGGGTTACATGCAAATCCCACGTCTTGCCCACCAGAGTAACCACGGCGGTTTGGGCTTCCAGCAAGGCGCGGATGTTGGCGTCCTGCTCCACAGGTGTGTGGGCCTTACGGGTGGAGCCGAAGGCCACCACCGTGGCCTGCTTCAAGGGCAGGTGGCGCACCCGTGCAAAGTACTCGGCGTCTTTGGGGTTGGAGCCGGGCCACCCCCCCTCAATGTACGGGATGCCGAAGGCATCCAGGCGCTGGGTGATGCGCAATTTATCCTCCACCGACAGGGCGATGCCCTCCTGCTGGGCGCCGTCTCGTAATGTCGTATCGTACAGGGCGACCTGATACATAGCACCTCCTTACCTGCACACAAAACACAAAGCCCGTCCCCGAAGGGACGGGCGTTCTTTCCCGCGGTACCACCCTTCTTCCCCTGGGGTTGCCAGGGGCACCTCACCGGGGTGCTATCACACCCCCGCCCGGGTAACGGTGGGCGCTCCGTCCGCGCCTACTGGGGCCGAAAGCCTGTTCGGGCGGCGGCTCGGGAGGGATATCCACGCCCCCGGTGCGCATCCCCTTCCACCACACGGGACTCGCTGGGCACACCCGCAGGGCGAGATGTGGCTCCGTCGTCGCCTTTGTTCTCCAGAGTACTTCCTCTGCACCCTTGTGTCAACCCCCCGCAGTTGACAACCTGCCCCACACCCCCCATAGTGGGGGAAGGGCATCCCCACACCCGTGCCAGGAGGCGGGCATGTTCTTCGGATTGGCAGCACCCCACTTTCGGCAAGTGGCCTCGGTGGAGGCCCTGCAGAGGGTCGCCCGCGAGGCGGAGGCCTTGGGCTACCACAGCCTTTGGGTAACCGACCACATCCTGCTGCCCAAGCAGTACCACCAGCGCTTCGGGGCCGAGATGCTGGAGATGGTGCCCGTGCTGGGCTATCTGGCGGCCATCACCCAGCGCATTCGCCTCGGCACCAGCGTGGTCATCCTGGCCCATCGCAATCCCATCTTCATGGCGCGGGCGCTGGCCACGGTGGATGTGCTCTCCGGCGGTCGGCTCATCGTGGGGGCGGCAGCGGGGTGGTGCAAAGAGGAGTTTGAGTTTCTGGGCATCCCCTTTGACCAGCGGGGGGAGATCAGCGACGAGACCCTGCGCATCTACAAGGTGTTGTGGACGCAGGACGAGCCCCACTTTGAGGGCAAGTTCTGGCGCTTCAGCAACACCCGCGCCGAGCCCAAGCCCGTCCAGAAGCCCCACCCCCCTATCTGGATCGGCGGCAACAGCCGGCGTGCCCTGCGCCGCGCCATAGAGTTGGGCGATGGCTGGCATCCCACCCGCCCCTCCCCCCAAGACATTCTCGCCGCCCGCCCTATCCTCCAGCGCCTGGCCGAGCAGAGGGGGCGGCGCTTGGACCACTTCCCCATCGTGGTGCGCCACCCCCTCAAGTTCACCGACACCCCCAGCCCCCAGTTCCCCCTCATCGGCCCCCCCGACTCCATCCGCCGGGGGATTGAGGAGTTTCAGAAAGCGGGCGTGGACGGCTTTATGCTGGATACCTTCTATAGCGTCCCCGCTGTGGCCCACGAGACGGTGGACACCATCCTGCGCACCATAGAACGCTTCGCCCGCGAAGTGATGCCCCACTTCCGCTAGAGGCAGGAGCCGGGCGTGGCGCGCGGGGTGCTCATCGCCTTGGGGATAGGCGGAGGCCTCCTGGTGGGTATCGCCGTCCTAGCAGTTCTCCTCACACGGCGGGAGCCTCCTCTGTATCCCCCTACCACTCCCGAAGGGGTTACCCAGCGCTACCTGCAGGCCCTGGCCCAGGAGCAGTGGGCCGAGGCCTATACCTACCTCGCCCCTGACCTGCAGGCTCGATGCACCCTGGATGCGTGGCAAAGCCAGGTGGCCTTTGCCCGCTATACCTTGGAGCAGTCGGCCGTGCTCCTACGGGGAGTGGACTACAGGGACGAAGGGACAGTGGTGGTGCGGGTGGTTTTCTCCCAACCGGCGCCCCCCCGCCCCTTTCAACTGACGCCCCAGGACTGGACCAGCGAGCACCAGTTCCGTCTGAAGCGCCAGGCGGACGGCAGTTGGAAGTTCGCCGTCTTTCCCTGGCCCCTGTGGCCCGAGGGGCAATGCCCCTAGTGAGGGACTTGTGAGCAACGCCCGTCGCCTCTACTTCTATAGCGTCGCCTTCATCGCCCTGATGGTATCTGCCAGCGGTGCCACCTCCCTGCTGGGGATGCTCCTGCAACTGGCCCTCGGCGATATCCTGGTGGCGCCGGGCCGTGCCACCCGGGAGCAGGCCAGTGTCGCCCTGGCCATGCTGGTGGTGAGCGTGCCCCTGTGGGCGGTGCATTGGGGCATCATCCAGCGCTCCGTCCGCCGCACCCCCGACGAGGCGGGAGCGGTGGTGCGCAAACTGGCCCTCTACGGGGCCTTGGGTCTGGCAGCGGCCATCCTGTTCAGCCAGACCGTTACCGTGCTGGTGCGGGCTTTCAGGGGCGATGGTGATGCAGTGCTTCTGCTCCCCGCCTATCTCGTCTGGGGTGCGGTGTGGTTCTACCACTGGGGCGTGGAGCGGGCCGAAGGGCAACCCTCCGCCGGCGCACGCACCATCCGCCGCTGGTACATCTACCTCACCAGTTCCTACGGCTTGGGGGCTCTGGTGGGCGGGAGCATCTTCGCTTTGGCAGCGCTCCTCACCCGCGCCTACGATGCCCTATTGGCCATGCCCTACCTGGCCCGCCCCGGCCCCTTGTGGGACGCGGGGATGCACCGCGCCGTGGCGCTGGTCCTGGCGGGGGGAGCGTGGTGGGCCTTCCACGGGCTGGGGATGGCCAAGCACGATACCCCATCCCTCCTGCGGCGGGTCTATCTCTCCCTTTGGGCGTTGCTGGGGGGTGCAGTCCCGGCGGTAGGCGTTACTGCCTTTGTCCTCTCCCTGGTGCTGGCGTGGGTGCTGGGGGCATCCCCCGCAGGCACCATAGAGCACTTCCGCAGTATACCCCGTGTCCTTCCGGCTCTGGGGATTGCCCTGGCCCTGCTGGCGTACCACGGGGGTGTGATGCAGAGGGAATTGGAACAGGCGGGGCAAGGCGAAAGCGCCCGGCGGGTCTTGGGCTATGGCCTATCAGCCCTGGGGCTAGCGACCTTGATGGGCGGGATGGTCGCCCTGTGGAGCCTGCTGTTGGGGCTGGCGACGCTGGGCGGGCCCGCCCCCCTGGTGGGGCCGGACCCTGGGCGGGGCCTGCTGGCCGTGGCCCTGGCCCTTCTGGCCGTGGGGGGGCCGTTGTGGGCCTCCCAGTGGACACGCCTGCACCGCCGCGCCCACACCGCAGGAGCTCCCGAGCGCTCGGCCCTGGCGCGGCGCATCTTCCTGTATGGGGTGCTGGGGGTTTTGGCGGTTCTGGCGTTGACCAACGCTGTCGCCTTCCTTTCCCTCCTCCTACGGGATATCCTCGCGGGACGGGTCGCGTGGGGGTTCCTAGAGGCAGGGCGCTGGCCCCTGGGGATACTCCTCACCACCCTGCCCCTGCTGGCCTACCATTGGCAGGTCTTGCGGGAGGACCAGCGGGCAGAAGCCCAAAGGCCCCTGGTACGCAAGACGATAACCCTGGTGGTGGGGGAAAAGGGGCGTCCCCTGCACACCGCCCTGGAACAAGCCCTGGGCACCCGCCTGGAGGTGCTTTGGGTTGTGGAGACGGAGGGGGAGGAACCCCCCACCCTAACCCCGGAGGCGCTGGACGCCCTGGTGGAGCGCATCCGCACCACCCCTGCCCCGCGGGTGCTGGTACTGGCCCTGGGCGGCACCATCCGCATCTACCCACGCCCCTAGGGAGAACACCCCTCTTTCCCCCAAAACACCCCCGTACCCCCCTTGACAACCCCGGGGGGATGCGCCTATAGTCATGAGTGGCTGGAGTCCCCGAGGGGGCACTCCAGGAGAGTCACCAACGGATGCAGAGGACCTGAAACCCAAAAGGCAGGCCACACCACCAGGGGCGGCGGCCCACGCGGTGTGTGGCCGCCGCCTCTGCATCAGAGCACCTTAACAAGGGAAGAGGAGCGCCAAGCATCACCACAGGGCACAGGCGTGGAGTCTGGGCCCTGCAGTGGGGAAAGGTGCTACGGGCCCACGGTGGATGCCTAGGCGCCAAGGGCCGATGAAGGGCGTGGCAAGACTGCGAAAAGCCTCGGTGAGCCGTCGAGCGGGCTAAGCCGGGGATACCCGAATGGGGCAACCCGACGGGGACGCCGAGTTCCCGTCATCCCCGGGCGACCGGGGAGGGCAAGCGGGGGAAGTGAAACATCTCAGTACCCCGAGGAAGAGAAAGCAATCGCGAGCCCCCTAGTAGTGGCGAGCGAACGGGGGTGAGCCTAAACCCAGAGGGCTCAGTGGCCTGGGGGCCTATGCCCTCTGGGGGTTGGAGGCGGTGCCAGGGGAGGCCCCAGGCTCCCCACAGAGTTACCAACCCTCCCTCTAGCCGAAGTCCCTGGAACGGGACGCCACAGAGGGTGAAAGCCCCGTAGGCGAAAGGGGGAGGGCTCTGGGCACCTGCCTGAGTACCACGGGGCACGAGGAACCCTGTGGGAATCTGGGGGGACCACCCTCCAAGGCTAACTACCCTTGGCGACCGATAGTGGACCAGTACCGTGAGGGAAAGGTGAAAAGCACCCCTGGCGGGGAGTGAAAGAGACCTGAAACCGTGGGCCTACAGACAGTCGGAGGGGGCCGCACGGCCCCTGACGGCGTGCCTGTTGAAGAATGATCCGGGGAGTTCTTCTCTGGGGCGAGGCTAAGGGTCTGGAGACCTGGAGCCGCAGGGAAACCGAGTCCGAACAGGGCGACCAGTCCCAGGGAAGAGACACGAAGCCAGGTGAGCTACCCATGGCCAGGGTGAAGCCCCGCTAACCCGGGGTGGAGGCCCGAACCCGTGGCACGGGCAAATGCCTGGGATGAGCCGTGGGTAGAGGTGATATGCCAACCGAACCTGGAGCTAGCTTGTTCTCTCCGAAATGCATGAGGGTGCAGCCTTCGGGGAAGCCCCACGGGGGTAGGGCTCTGGACGGGCTAGGGGGCGCGAGCTTACCAAACCCGACCAAACCACGAACACCGTGGGGTGCTCCCGGGGAGTGAGGGGGTCGAGGATAAGCCCGATTCCCGAGAGGGGAACAACCCAGACCGTCGGCTAAGGCCCCCAAGTGCAGGCTCAGTGGGAAAGGAAGTGGGGCTCCCCAGACAGCCGGGAGGTTGGCTTAGAAGCAGCCATCCTTTAAAGAGTGCGTAACAGCTCACCGGTCGAGGGGTCCTGCGCCGAAAATGTCGCGGGGCTAAGCCTGCCGCCGAAGCCACGGGTGTGCCCCTGCGCCGCAGGGGCACGCGGTAGGAGAGCGTCCCCTGTCCGCTGAAGGGGGGGCGGAAGCCTCCCTGGAGGGCAGGGGAGTGCGAATCCCGGAACGAGTAGCGCCAAGGCAGGTGAAAATCCTGCCCGCCGAAAGCCCAAGGGTTCCTCCGCACCGTTGTTCGGCGGAGGGTCAGTCGGGCCTAAGCCGAGGCCGCAAGGCGTAGGCGATGGAGAGCTGGTCAAGATTCCAGCACCACCCACCTCCCGGCGAACGGGAGGGGGACGGGGAAGGGTAGGCAGAGCGCCCCCAATGGACATGGGGCGTTCTCCCCTGTAGCCCCCCCGGGTAAGGGGGGAGAGACGTTCGGGGGCAACCCCGGGCAACTCTGCCGAGCCCACGCCTCCAAGAAAAGCCCTCCCCGGAGGGGGGTGGGTGCCCGTACCGCAAACCGCCACAGGTGGGCTGGGGGCAACGCCCCAAGGCGCACGAGCGAACCCTCGCTAAGGAACTAGGCAAACGGGCCCCGTAACTTCGGGATAAGGGGCGCCCTCTGGGGTGAAGGGGCACGCCCCCGGAGCCCCGGGGGGCCGCAGCACAGCACCTCTGGGGACTGTTTAACAAAAACACAGCTCGCTGCGAAGGGGAAACCCGACGTATAGCGGGCGACGCCTGCCCAGTGCCGGAAGGTTAAGGGGAGGGGTACACGCCCCAAACTGAAGCCCCGGTGAACGGCGGCCGTAACTCTAACGGTCCTAAGGTAGCGCAGTCCCTTGTCGGGTAAGTTCCGACCCGCATGAAAGGCGGAACCACTGGAGGACTGTCTCAGCGGGGGGCTCGGTGAAGCTGCAGGGCCTGTGAAGATGCGGGCGACTCGCGGCGGGACAAAAAGACCCCGTGAAGCTTTACTGCAACCTGGCACTGGACTGGGGTCGTGGCTGTGTAGGATAGGTGGGAGGCGACGAAGCGGGGGCGCCAGCTCCCGTGGAGCCAACGGTGAAATACCACCCTTCCGCGGCTTCGGTCCTAACCCCGGTGGGGAAGTCGGGGGACCGTGCCTGGTGGGCAGTTTGACTGGGGCGGTCGCCTCCTAAAAGGTAACGGAGGCGTCCCAAGCTCCCCTCAAGGCGGATGGACATCGCCTGCAGCGTGCATGGGCAGAAGGGGGGTTGACTGCGAGGCCCACAAGCCGAGCAGAGGCGAAAGCCGGGCCAAGTGATCCTACGGTCCCTCGTGGGAGGGCCGTGGCTTAGCGGATAAAAGCTACTCCGGGGATAACAGGCTGATCGCGCCCAAGAGTTCCCATCGACGGCGCGGTTTGGCACCTCTATGTCGACTCGTCCCATCCTGGGGGTGAAGGAGCTCCCAAGGGTCAGGCTGTTCGCCTGTTAAAGGGGTACGTGAGTTGGGTTCAGAACGTCGTGAGACAGTTCGGTCTCTATCTGCCGCGAGCGTAGGAGGCTTGAGGGGGGCTGTCCCTAGTACGAGAGGGCCGGGATGGACCGACCTCTGGTGTCCCGGTTGTCCTGCCCAGGGCACCGCCGGGTAGCCATGTCGGGACGGGATAAGCGCTGAAAGCATCTAAGCGCGAAGCCCACCCCAAGACGAGGCCTCCCACGGCACCAAGCCGGTAAGGCCGCAGGGAGACGACCTGCTTAAGCGGCCGGAGGTGGAAGGCGGGCAACCGCTGGAGCCGACCGGCGCGCATCGGCCGAGGCCTTCCCCCACTGCAGGGCCGAGACCCCACGCCCCCCCTCTTCCCTCCCATCGCGGGGTGGAGCAGCGGCAGCTCGTCGGGCTCATAACCCGAAGGTCGGTGGTTCGAGTCCACCCCCCGCTACCAACGCCACTTCCCACGGCCCCGCGGATACCCCCACGGGGCCGTCTCTTTTTTCCCCCTTTCCTCCCCTCCGCTATACTACTCTTAAGAAGCACTACACCCAGGGGAACATCACCTATGCCCACCTACGACGTCATTATCATCGGCGGCGGGGCAGCCGGACTGTCCGCCGCCATCTACACCACCCGCGCCCAACTGAAAACCCTCGTCATCGAAAAACTCGGTTGCGGCGGCCAAATCCTCACCACCGACATCATCGAAAACTACCCCGGCTTCCCCGACGGCATCAAAGGCCCCCTCCTCGCCCGCGCCATGGAGGAGCAGGCCCGCAAGTTCGGCGCCGACATTCTCTATGATGTGGTGGAACGGGTGGACGTGCAGGGCCACCCCAAAACCGTGTACACCTCCAGTGGCCCCCTCACCGCCACAGCCCTCATCCTGGCCACCGGCGGCGAGCATAACAAACTGGGCGTCCCCGGCGAGGAGGAGTTCGCCGGGCGCGGCGTCTCCTACTGCGCCACCTGCGACGGCAACTTCTTCACCGACCAACCCGTCGTCGTGGTCGGAGGCGGAGATGCTGCCATTGAAGAGGGCCTCTACCTCACCCGCATCGTCCAAAAAGTAACCGTCGTCCACCGACGTGACCACCTGCGCGCCAGCAAAATCCTCCAACAGCGCGCCTTCGCCAACCCCAAAATGGAGTTCAAGTGGAGCACTATCGTCCAGGAAATCCGCGGCAACACCTCCGTGGACCGAGTGCTCCTCAAAGACCTCAAAACAGGTCAGACCTACGAGTTCCCCACGAAAGGGGTGTTCATCTACATCGGCTTCCACCCCGCCACCGATTTCCTCAAGGGCAGCGGCATCCCCATGGACCCCGCCGGCCACGTCATCACCACCATCCGCATGGAGACAGCCATCCCCGGCGTGTTCGCCTGTGGGGATGTGCGCCAGTTCTCCGACCGGCAACTAGGCACCGCCGTGGGGGACGGCATCACCGCCGCCCTCTCCGCCTATCGCTACATCACCGAACATCTCCCCCACACCTAAACCCACACGGGCCCCACGCCCAGAAAGGAGCAAAGCACAGCATGACCACCATCGGTTGGGGCATCATCGGCATCGGCCAGCACGCCGACCGCTTCATCGCCCCCGCCATCAGCAAGGCCAAAGGGGCCCGCCTGGTGGCAGTGCTCAGCCGCGACAAGGGACGCGCCCGCGCCTTCGCCGACAAGCACGGTGCCCCCGGGGCCTACGATTCCCTCCCCGATTTCCTGCGCCACCCCGGCTTGGATGCGGTGTTCATCGCCTCCCCCAACGCCCTGCATAAGGAGCAGACCATCGCCTGCGCCCAGGCGGGCAAACACGTCCTGGTGGAGAAGCCCATGGCCCTCTCAGTGCCCGACTGCTGGGCCATGATAGAGGAGTGCCAACGCCGAGGAGTCAAACTGGGTGTGGGCTTCCACGCACGCCAGCACCCCGCCCACCAGGAGGTGCGCCGCCTCGTCCAGAACGGCGTGCTCGGCGACCTGGTGCTCCTGCAGGGGCAATGGGCACGGGGCACGCGGGGCCAGAAAACCGTCCCCCCCGCCACAGGCCTGCGCGCCTGGTGGAGCGACCCCGACTTGGCCGGCGGCGGAGCCGTCATGGGCATGGGCGTCCACATTATGGACCTCCTGCGCTTCGTCAGCGGGCAGGAGATCATCCAAGTTACTGCCATGACCGACGGCCAGTCCGAGGCCAAACCGCTGGAGGACCTGGCCATCGCCCTCCTGGCCCTCTCGGGCGGAGCCTACGCCACCCTCGTCTGCTCCCGCCGTATACCCGACTCCCTCAACAACCTGGTGGTGTACGGGGTCAACGGACGGGCAGTAAGCATCAACACCCTGGGCACCACCCTGACCGGCCGTTTAGAGGTGGAGACCCAGCAGGTGCAGACCACCATCGCCTATACCGCCGGGGATATGTATCAGGCCGAGGTGGAGGCCTTCCAGAAGGCTATCCTGGAGGGGGGCGATCCCCCCGCCACAGGGATGGACGGCCTACGGGTCTGCCAGATAACCGAGGCCCTCTTCCGCTCCCAGCGGGAGGGGAAGCGCATCCCCGTCCCCCCCCTGTAACCCCCAGGGTGGATTACCCCGCAGGCGTGGGGGGTGGCCCCTCCCGATACTCGGGCAGACGACGCACGGTATAGCGCCCCCCGTTGCTAATAAGGGCCTCCACCGCCGCCCGTGCCGTGTCCAGCCAGGTGAAGCAGGGGATACGCCTTTCGGCCGCCGCCCGCCGAATGTAAAAGCCATCCCGCAGGGGGTCCCGCCCGCCGGAGAGGGTGTTCACCACCGCATCTACCAACCCCGCCTTGATCACATCCACCACACTGGGCTGGTCAGGGGTGCTGTGGGTCAGCTTGCTCACCGTCTTGACATGGCTGATGCCCACATCCCGCAGGAAGCGCGCCGTCCCCTCGGTGGCATAGAAACCCCACCCCTGCCGTGCCAATGCCAGGGCGATCTCGGCCCCCTCGGGCTTGGTGCGGTCGGACAGGCTCAGCAGGATGTTCCCCTTAGGGGGCAGGTGCATCCCCGCCGCCATCAACGCCTTGGTCAGCGCCGCGTGGAAGTCGTGGTCAATCCCCATCACCTCGCCCGTGGACTTCATCTCCGGCCCCAGGTAGGTATCGGCCCCCGTCAGTTTGCTCATACTGAACACCGGGGCCTTCACGGCCACCAGCTTCATCCGCCGATAGAGGCCCCCCTGCCACCCCTGCCGGCGCAGGCTGATGCCCAGCATGGCGTGGGTGGCCAGACGCACCATAGGCACCCCCGTTACCTTGCTGATGAAGGGGATGGTGCGGCTGGCGCGCGGGTTGGCTTCAATGACATACACAGTGGACTTGAAGGGCTCGCTCGGGGGCTGACGGGGCGTGCGGTAGGGCGGCCCCCCCATCACGATGAACTGCACATTCATCAGCCCCACCACCCCCAGTGCCCGCCCGATGCGCTGGGTGTAATCCACCAGCGTCTCCACCTCCTCGGGCGTCAAGGTTACCCCCGGATAGACGGTGATAGCATCCCCCGAATGGACGCCCGCCCGCTCAATGTGCTCCATCATCCCAGGAATCAGCACCTCCTCCCCATCGCACACGGCATCTACTTCACACTCCTTCCCCTCCATATACTTGTCCACCAGCAGGGGCTTCCCGGGGGAGACCTCCAACGCCGAGCGGGCATACTGCTCCAGTTCCTCGGGGGTGTAGACGATCTCCATCGCCCGCCCCCCCAGCACATAACTGGGGCGCACCAGCACGGGGTAGCCGATGTGCTCGGCCACCTCCAAGGCGTCCTGCACCGAGAGCACCGCCGCCCCCGGCGGTTGGGGAATCCCCAAACTGGACAGAAACTCCTCCCACTTGCTCCGGTCGGACGCGATGTCAATGGCCTTGGCCGAGGAGCCCAGGATGGGCAGGCCCGCCCGGTCCACCCCCTGGGAGAGGTTGAGGGCCGTTTGCCCCCCGAACTGGACGACGGTGGGCGGGGGCCCCTCCTCGGCCGCCTCGTTCTCCAGCAGGTCGCGCACCGCCTCCTCGTCCAGGGCCTCAAAGTACAGGCGGTCGGAGGTGTCAAAGTCGGTGGAGACAGTTTCGGGGTTGGAGTTGGCCATCAGGGCCTTCCAGCCCGCCTTCTGCAGCGCCCACGCCGCGTGCACCGAGCAGTAGTCGAACTCTATCCCCTGCCCGATGCGGATGGGCCCCGAGCCGATGACCAAGGCCTTGCGCCCCGGGAGGGGGGGGGCCTCGTTCTCCTGCTCATAGGTGGAGTAGAAGTAGGGGGTAACCGCCTCAAACTCGGCGGCGCAGGTGTCCACCATCTTGTAAACAGGGCGGATGCCCCACTGCTGGCGCAAGGCGCGCACCCGCTCCGGCAGGCCCTGGGCATGGCCCAGGGCGGCGATGGTGGCATCCGAGAAGCCCATGCGCTTGGCCTCCCGCAGGAGGGCAGGGGTCAACTCCTCCTTCAGGAGGCGCTGTTCCATCTGCATGATGCGCCCAATGGCACGGGTGAACCAGGGGTCTATGAGAGAGGTGCGGGAGACCTCTTCGGGAGTGGCCCCACGGCGAATGGCAGCGGCGATGGCCCACAGGCGCAAATCGTGGGGTGGGAAGAGGGGAATATCCCGCCAGTCCTTGCGCTCCCGCCACGCCGGCGCCTCCCACAGTAGGTTCTTGGCCTGGTGCTCCAGCCCCCGCACGGCCTTCTGCAGGGCCGCCTCAAAGGTGCGGTCTATGGCCATCACCTCCCCCGTGGACTTCATCTGGGTGGTGAGGGTGCGGTCGGCATAGGGGAACTTGTCAAAGGGCCAGCGGGGGATTTTCACCACACAGTAGTCCAAGGCCGGCTCAAAACACGCCAGGGTCTTGCGGGTAACGGCGTTGGGAATCTCGTCCAATCGCTTGCCGATGGCTATCTTGGCGGCCACACGGGCGATGGGGTAGCCTGTGGCCTTGGAGGCCAGGGCGCTGGAACGGCTGACGCGGGGGTTGACCTCAATCACATAGTAGTCCAGGGGGCTTTTGGGACGGGCCGCTTCGGGCAGGGCCTCGGCCACGATGGGATGGGGGGCCAGGGCGAACTGGATGTTGCATCCCCCCTCTATCCCCAGGGCGCGGATGATGCGGAGCGCCGCCGAGCGGAGCATCTGGTGCTCCTTATCGGACAGGGTCTGGGACGGAGCCACCACAATGGACTCCCCCGTGTGGACGCCCATGGGGTCCATGTTCTCCATGTTGCACACGGTGATGCAGTTGTTGGCCCCGTCCCGCATCACCTCGTACTCCAGTTCCTTCCAGCCCTCCACGGAGCGCTCCAGGAGCACCTGGTGCACGGGGCTGGCGTGCAGGCCCCGCTGCACGATTTCCTCCAACTCCTCCCACCGGCGCACCATACCCCCGCCCGTGCCCCCCAGGGTATAGGCGGGGCGCACCACCAACGGCAGGCCCACCTCCTCGGCAAAGCGGCGCGCCTCGGCCACAGAGGTAACGGTGGTATTGGGGGGCTGGGGCTCGCCAATCTCCTGCAAAAGTTGGCGGAACAGCTCCCGGTCCTCGGCGCGCTTGATGGCCATGAGGGGCGTGCCCAGCAGGCGCACCCCATACTTGTCCAAAATGCCCTTTTCGGCCAGTTCCACCGCCATGTTGAGGCCCGTCTGCCCCCCCAGAGTAGGCAACAGGCCATCGGGGCGCTCCCGGGCGATGATCCGCTCCAACACCTCAACCGTGAGCGGTTCAATGTACACGATGTCGGCGATGTCCTCGTCCGTCATGATGGTGGCGGGGTTGGGGTTGACCAGGACGGTGATCACCCCCTCCTCCCGCAGGGAGCGGCACGCCTGGGCGCCGGCGTAATCAAACTCGGCCGCCTGGGCGATGACAATAGGACCAGAGCCGATGACCAGCACTTTAGAGGGTTTGAAAGCCATCACAACTCCTTTCCTGTGCGCAGGACTTCCTCAGCGAAGGGGTTCCCTTCCCGAAGCATCTGCTCCCACTCCTGGGGGGGGTAGACCAGCGGCTCTATGGGCAGGTCGCCCGCCAGGCGCAGGATGGCATCGGCACGGTAGGGGAAACGCTCCCCAAAGTCGCCGATGATGACCAGATCTATATCGCTTCCCTCGTGCACCTCCCCACGGGCGAAGGAGCCGAACAGGATGACCTTCTGCACGGGGTAGGTAGCCTTGAGGAGGCGCACAAAGGCCTCCAGGCGCTGGGCGTACTCCTCCAAGCGATCTAGGTCTATGCGCACGACCTTGCTCATGCCCCCTCCTGGGGGAGTTTGCTCTGCACGAAGGTGAGAATGGCAAAGGCGGCGGTGAGGCATCGCTGGGCATCCTGGGCCGTAAAGAAGTCGGCGGGAGCCTGGTGCCCGCCCAGGGCGTTGGGATAGCGTGTCGTTATGTAGAACAGAGCCAACAGATGGGCCTGCTCCGCTACCTGGGCGAAAGTGGGGTCTATCCTCTGGCACTCCCGCACCAGGTCATCCAAGGCTTGGGTCAAGATAGAGGTGCGCCCGTGCTGATAGAGGAAGGCTTTAAGGGCCTTTTCGGCGCACTGCTGGGCCTGGAAGCAGGCCCACTCGTAGCGCCCTGCCCCTGCACTCGCTTGAGCGCCCTCCCAGTCGGCTTGGCTTTGGCGCAGCCACGCTTTTGCGACGGGGCGCACCGCCTTTTCCCCCTCCATCTGTGCTATCGTGGGACCCGGCATGGAGAAGGACACACGCTACTGGTATGACCAGGTGGAGTACGATGGGGAGACGGCACAGGCCATGTTCCGTAGCCGTCGGTATCGGTCTGTGGTGTTTTTCTGCCACCGGGCGTTGGAGCAGAGGGTGAAGGGGCTGGGGGCCCAGGCGACGGGCACCACCCCTCCCCGCACCCACGACTTGGGACGGCTGGCGGCACTGGCCAACGGACACCTCCTGTGGCGTACGGGGCCTTCCTGGACGAACCGACGCACCTGACCCTAGAGGGCCGATACCCAACCCTGGGCCTGCCCTTGACGCGAAGCAAGGCCCAGGCCACAGCAAGTGCACGGGCGTGGTGGTCGTCCAGCGGGGCTAGGCGAGGGCGCATAGGAGCCTCACCTCCCTTGGGGCTCATACAGACGCACCCCTGGGATGCGCTGGAAGTGAGCATCCAGGGTGTAGACGGGGCAATCGTGCTCAATAGCTAGGGCGGCGATGAGGAGGTCAGTGAGCCCCACTTTTTGGCCCCGTTGGCGTAACTGATAGGAGAGCTCAGCAACACGAAGCCAAGTCCCGTGGGTCTCCGTAGCGTAAGGGAGGGCGATCAAACGGCTCTGTAAGGGTGCGAACTCCTGGGGAGTCCGTGCCCCCTGAAGCAGTTCTGCCAACACCGGCCCTACCATCAGAACCTGCCTTTGAGCCAAGAGATAATCCACAGCGCGGTGCTCTGGCGACCCAAGGGCGCGCAGGAACTGCACCCATACGGAGGTATCTACGATGACCATAGCCCTTACCGGGGTGCATCCATATGGCGCAGGTCGTACCAGTCGTCGCCCAGGTCTATGGTGCCCGCCATCGCCCGCAACTCCTCTATACGCTTCCAGCGGATGTATTCCTCCAGGGCCTTAGCGAGAGCCTTGCTTTTCCGCTTCTCCCCCGTGACCCGCAGCACCTCCTCCACCAGTTTGGCGTCTATGCTGACGGTTGTTCGCACCACGCACCTCCAGGCACAAACGTGCCATTACTCTCCCGCTTTCCCTCGCACCATCTCCATAAACTGGTCAAACAGGTACTCGTTGTCCCGCGGCCCTGGGGACGCCTCCGAGTGATACTGAATGGTCAGCAGAGGCAGGGAGCGGTGGCGCATCCCCTCCACCGTCCCGTCGTTCAGATTGATGTGGCTCACCTCCAGGTCGGGCGGGAGGGAGTCCGCATCCACCGCATACCCGTGGTTCTGGGCGGTGATGTACACCCGCCCTGTGCGCATGTCGCGGACGGGGTGATTGCCCCCCCGATGGCCGAACTTCAGTTTGAAGGTGCGCCCCCCGAAGGCGCGGGCGAGCACCTGATGCCCCAGGCAGATGCCCAGAAGGGGCACCCGCCCCACCAGCCCCCGCGCCGTCTGCACCACCCCGTCCAGCAGGGCGGGGTCGCCCGGCCCGGGGGAGAACACCACCCCATCCGGGCGCAGGGCCAACACCTGCTCTGCCGTAAAGGTAGAAGGCACCACCGTTACCCGACACCCCCGACGGTTCAACAGGCGCATGATGTTGTACTTCAACCCGCAGTCGAAGGCCACGATATGCCACCGCTCGGCGGTGGTGGCGGGCCAGGTGTACAGGCTCCCTGTGGTAACCTTCTGCACAAAGTCCACATTGCCATAAGGGGGCACATCCCGCAGGCGGGCCAGGGCGCTTTCGGGGCCTTCGTCGCACGCCAGAATTCCCATCATTACCCCCCGCGTGCGCAGGCGATGGGTCAACGCCCGCGTATCCACCTCCGTCAGCCCCGGCACCCCGTAGGCCTTCAGGAAGGCGTCCAGGGTCATCTCCGCTCGCGGATGGCTGGGCTGGGGACACCACTGGCGCACCACCATCCCCGCCACCTGAATCCGCCGCGACTCAAAGTCCTCCCGATTGATGCCGTAGTTCCCCTGCATGGGGTATGTGGGCACCAAAATCTGCCCCGCATAAGAGGGGTCGGTCAGCATCTCCTGATAGCCCGTCATGGAGGTGTTGAACACCACCTCCCCATAGGCCGACTCCTCCGCCCCAAACACCTCCCCCTCAAACACCGAGCCGTCTTCCAGCACCAGGTAGCCTCGCTTGCCCATGTTATGTCTCCTTTGTCGCCAGGGGGCGGCGCACCAGCCACAGGCTCACCGCCACCCGCCACAGCATCAGCAGGAGGGCATTGCCCCCCAGGAAGATGACCACCACCGGCACCACCAGGGGCCGGTGGAGCCACTCGCTCCGAAGCCACAGCCCCACCAGGCCCGCCACGAGCCACGGCCCCACAACCCGCCACCACGCCACCCGCGGGTGGCTGACGGCCGAGGGGTGAAAGGCCCCCAACACACCCCCCACTATCAGCCACGCCACCGCCAACGGCACCGCATTGCGCAGGATACCCTGCAGGGTTACAGCCGTCTGGTGGCTCATCAGTCCCAACACCGCAAACACCCCAAACGACAGCAGGTCGCCCGCCAGCACCAGAGCCATCAAACCCCACGCACGCCGGGGTGGCACCAGGGCCCTCATAGGCTCCCCCCTCCTGCGGGCGCGGCTGTGCGGGCGTCGTAGACCACCCTGCCCCCCACCACCGTGCCCACCACCCGCCCTTGGAGTGTTACCCCCGCCAGGGGTGTGTTCTTGCCCTTGGAGGCGAAGCGGTCGGGATCCACCGTCCACCGCTCCGCTAGGTTCAGGAGCACCAGGTCACCCCACGCCCCGGGGCGCAGGCTTCCCAGCCCTTTCCCCCGCTCCCCCAGCACCCGTGCCGGCCCGATGGTCAGGGCCTCCACCAGGCGTCGGAAGGGCAAGCCCCCCTGCACCACCAACGCGGTGTAGCACAGGGCGAAGGCCGTCTCCAACCCGCTGATGCCGAAGGCCGCCTCGGCGAAGGTGCCCATCTTATCCACCGCTGTATGGGGGGCGTGGTCGGTGGCGATGGCGTCAATCACCCCCTCCCGCAAAGCCTGCTGGAGGGCGTCCCGATGCTCCGCACTGCGCAGGGGCGGGTTCACCTTACAAGCCGTGTCATACGCCCGCGCCGAGAGGGGGGCAAAGGGCGACCCCTCCCCGTGCTCCCCCAAGAGCCACGCATCCGTCAAACACAAGTGGTGGGGTGTCGCCTCGGCCGTCACGGGCAGGCCCCGCTCCTTGGCCCGGCGCACCACCTCCACCGTGCCCGCCGTGGAGATGTGGGCCAAGTGCAGACGCCCCCCTGTCAGGGCGCACAGGGCGATATCCCGACTGGCCATGCTCTCCTCCGCCTGGGGAGGCACCCCCGGCAGGCCCAGCCGACTGGCCACCCACCCCTCGTGGGCCACACCCCGCGCCAGGGCTGGCTCCTCCAGGTGGTTGATAATCGGAAGGCCGATGAGGGTGCTGTAGTGCAAGGCCGTGCGCATCAGGAAGGCGTTGGCCACAGGTGCCCCGTCGTCGGAGAAGCCCACCACCCCCGCCTGGGCCAAATCGGCCAGTTCGGCCAGTTCCCGCCCCTGTCGCCCCTTGCTGATGCACCCCAGGGGCAGAACGCGCGCCAGCCCCACCGCCTCCCCCCGCCGACGCACCGCCTCCACCAGGGCGGGGGTGTCAATGGGGGGTTGGGTATTGGGCATAGCGCACACGGTGGTGAAGCCCCCTTTGACCGCCGCCAGGGCGCCGGTGGCGATGGTCTCCTTCTCCTCCTCCCCGGGTTCCCGCAGGTGGGTGTGGAGGTCCACAAAGCCGGGGCAGACCACCAGCCCTGTGGCGTCCAGCACCAACGCCTCATCGGGCGGGGCCAGGGATGGGCCCACCGCCTCCACACGCCCCTCCCGAATCAACACATGGGCGGTGGCGTCCACCCCCTGGGAGGGGTCCACCACCCGCCCGCCCCGCACCAGCAGGGGCCTCATGGGCGTCCTCCCGCCGGCATGCACAGCAGATACAGCAGGGCCATTCGCACCGCCACCCCGTTGGTAACCTGCTCCTGAATGACCGACTGGGAGCCGTGGGCGACGGCGGGGCTAATCTCCACCCCCTCATTCATAGGCCCGGGGTGGAGCACCAGAGCGCCCGGGCGCGCCCGCAGCAACCGCCTCTCGTTCACCTGATACAGGGCGATATACTCCCGCAGGCTGGGGATCAGCCCGGCTTCCATGCGCTCCTTTTGCAAGCGCAGGGCCATCACCGCATCGGCCCCCTCCAGGGCCTTGTCCAGGTCCGTCTCCACCTCCACCGAGGCGAAGGGGTGGCCGGGGGTCTCCCGTCGCCCCTTGAGAAGATCCCAGGGGAGCAGTGTAGGTGGGGCGCACAGCACCACCCGCATCCCCATCTTGGTCATCCCCCACAGGTTGGAGCGGGCCACACGGCTGTGGGCGATGTCCCCCACGATGACGATGGTGCGCCCCTCCAGGGTGCCCAGATGCTCCCGCAGGGTGAAGAGATCCAGCAGGGCCTGGGTGGGGTGGGCGTGGGTGCCGTCGCCGGCATTGATAACAGACGTGCGTCCCAGCCAGCGGGCAGCCAGGTAGGGAGCACCCGCGTGGGGATGGCGCAAAACCAGCACATCGCAGGCGGTGGCTTGCAGAGTGAGAAGGGTATCCACCAGAGACTCCCCCTTCTCCACACTGGAGCCGGTCGCCTGCATATTGATCACATCGGCCGAGAGGAGTTTGCCCGCCGTCTCAAAGGAGATGCGGGTGCGGGTGCTGGGCTCATAGAAGCAGGTGATAACCGTCTTCCCCCGCAGGGAGGGGAGTTTCTTCACCTCCCGCCCCAGCACCTCCTTCATGCTGGTTGCCAGGTCCAGCACCAGGGAAATCTCCTGGGGCGCAAAGGTATCCAAATCCAAGATGTGGCGATGGGGCCAGGGGACAGATGCGCTCCCCGCCTTACGGCGTGCTGGGGTTGTTTCTACCTTCTGCATAGGCCCCCTTCTCCTTGTGTGTTGGCCAAGCCCCTATTCAATCCGAGCGGACGATGACCACCTCATCCCGCCCGTCCACCTCCTCCAGGCGCACCTGCACCTCCTCCCGCACACTGGTGGGGATATTGCGCCCCACATAGTCGGCCCGCACCGGCAGTTCCCGATGCCCCCGGTCCACCAGCACCGCCAGTTGCACCGACTTGGGGCGCCCCCAGTCGGTCAGGGCATCCATGGCCGCCCGCACCGAGCGCCCCGTGAACAGCACATCGTCCACCAGGATGCAGTGGCGCCCCGTGACATCCACGGGGATGTGGGTCGCCCCGGCGGGCAGGGGCCGGCGCAGGTGGATATCGTCCCGGTAGAAAGAGATGTCCAGGCTCCCCACGGGCACTTCTACCCCCTCAAACCGCTGGATGCGCTCGGCCAGGCGCTGGGCCAGGGGCACCCCCCGCGTCAGGATCCCCACCAGGAGCAGGGCGTGGGCACCCTTGTTGCGCTCCAAAATTTCGTGGGCCATGCGCGACAGCGCGCGGCGGATGTCTTCGGCCGTCAAAATCACCCGTTCCGTTGCCACACTGCCTCCCGCAGGGCACACAAAAAACCCGCCTGCCCCAGCTGGCAGGCGGGACGCGCATACTCCGCCCCATACCTGTGCCCGACGCCTTGCCAGCCTCACGGGGCTGTCCTTTAAAGGCTGTCGGCTGTTAGCCCTTGGCTTCTAAAATAACACATTACCACAGGGATGGAGCACCGCGCAAGGGGAATGGCCGTGCCTCCGGCCACCTCTGCTGGTGTATACTACTGCACAAGGGGAGAAAGCAAAGGCGCATGCGCACCTTCCGTATCGCCCTGGCCCAGGTGAACCCCACCGTGGGCGACCTGCAGGGCAACCGCGACCTGGTTCTGCGCTTCGCCCGCGAGGCGGCCGCCCAGGGGGCCGACCTGGTGGCCTTCCCCGAACTGGTGGTTACCGGCTACCCCCCCGAAGACCTCCTCCTGAAACCCCAGTTCATCCGGGACAACCTGAAAGTGGCCCAGGAGCTGGCTGCGGCCAGCACCCGCATCCCCATGCTCTTCGGCTTTGTGGACATGCGGGACAACGAGGTCTATAATGCCGCCGCCCTGGCCGCCGAAGGGCGCATCGTGGGCGTTTACCACAAAATCTACCTGCCCAACTACGGCGTCTTTGATGAAGACCGTTACTTCCGCCCGGGCAGGGTGTGCCCCGTGTTCGTCCTCAACGGCACCCCCCTGGGTATCAACATCTGCGAAGACATCTGGTACGCCATCGGCCCCGTGGCCGTGCAGAGGGAGGCGGGTGCGGAGGTCATCGTCAACATCAACGGCTCCCCCTACCACATGGGCAAGCGCCTCTTCCGCGAAAAGATGCTGGCCACCCGCGCCAGCGACAACCTCCTGTTCATCGCCTATGTCAACACCGTGGGCGGGCAGGACGAACTGGTCTTTGACGGGGCCAGCATGGTCTTTGATCAGAACGGCGACCTGGTGGCCCGCGCCAAGCAGTTCCAGGAGGACCTGCTGGTGGTGGATTTGCCGGTAGAGTCCGTGTTCCGCCAGCGCCTGCGCGATCCCCGCCCCCGCAAGGATGCCCCCTTCCTGCAACACATCGGCACTGCCCAACGCATCCACGTGTCCGCCTACAGCCCCCGAGAGCGCCCCCCCATCACCCCCCGCACAGAAGAGCCTCTCGACCCCATCGGCGAGGTCTACCACGCCCTGGTGCTGGGGGTGCGGGATTATGTGCGCAAGACGGGCCACCAGAAGGTGGTCATCGGCCTATCGGGGGGGATAGACTCCAGCGTGACCTGCTGTGTGGCGGTAGATGCCCTGGGGCCCCAGAATGTGCTGGGAATCTCCATGCCCTCCCGCTACTCCAGCGAGGGGAGCATCCTGGACGCCCGCGCCCTGGCCCAGAACCTGGGTGTGGACCTATGGGTGGTGCCCATCGAACCCGCCCACGCCGCCTACCTGGACATGCTGGCCCCCCACTTCAAAGACCTGCCCCCCGATGTAACGGAGGAGAACATCCAGGCCCGTATCCGGGGCAACATCCTCATGGCCATCAGCAACAAGTTCGGCATGCTGGTGCTCTCCACGGGCAACAAGAGCGAGATGGCCACTGGCTACTGCACCCTGTATGGGGATATGGCGGGGGGGTATGCAGTGCTCAAGGATGTGCCCAAGACCCTGGTGTATCGCCTGGCCGAGTGGCGCAACGCCCACGGCACCCCGCCCAACCCCATCCCTCCCAGCGTCCTCAAAAAGCCCCCCAGCGCTGAACTGCGCCCCGGCCAGCGCACCGAGGAGGAACGCCTCCCCTTCCGCCTCCTGGACCCCATTCTCAAGGCTTATGTGGAGGAGGACCGCACCTTTGAGGAAATCGTGGCTATGGGCTACGATGCGGAGGTGGTGAAACGCATTATCCGCTGGGTAGACCGCAACGAATACAAACGCCGTCAGGCCCCGCCGGGCATCAAAATCACCCCCCGCGCCTTCGGGCGCGACCGGCGCATGCCCATCGTCAACCGCTACCCCCACTTCTAAAGGAGGCACAATGACCACATCGGATGCCTTGTACGCCCAGGGACAGGAGATTCGCCGGCGTTTTGCAGGCGGGGGCACCTTTGTCGGCTCCCAGCCCGGGGCGCAGGACCTGGCTCCCGGCCTCTCCCGCATCGTGGACGAAGCCCTGTTCGGGGCCATCTGGAGCCGTCCCCAGTTGGACATCCGCTACCGAAGCCTGGCCACCATCTCGGTGCTCACCGTCCTGCAACGCCTCCCCCAACTGAAGGTGCATGTGCGCAACGGCCTGAACCTGGGCCTCTCCCCAGCCACCATCACCGAAGCCATGGCCCACCTGGTCTTTTACGGGGGACTGCCCGCCGCCCTCAACGCCCTGCAAGTGGCGGGGGAGGTGTTCGCCGAAAGGCCCGAATGGCAGAAGGCCGTTCAACGTCCTGCCCCTCCGCGCCCCGCCACCCTGGAGGAGCGGATTCAGAAGGGCAACGAGATGCGCCGACGCCTGTGGGGCGAGGCCGAGGCCCGTCGCGGCGTTGCCGCCGCCGAGGAACTCGCCCCCGACTTTGTGCGCCTGGTAGATGCCTACCTGTTCGGGGAGGTCTACTACCGCCCCGACCTGGACCTGAAGCAGAGGGCCGTCTGCACCCTGGCCGCCCTCACCGCCCTGGGCAAAGAGAGACAACTGGCTCGCCACCTGCGCGCCGCCCTGAACGTGGGCCTCTCTCAGCAGGAAATCGTGGAGGTGCTGTGCCACACGGCCTTCTACTGCGGCTTGCCCGCAGCTCTGAACGCCCTGAGCGTAGCCCACGACGTGTTTCGGCAGACGGGCATTTAGCGGCCGCTGACCTCCCCAGCGGGCACCCGGCGCGCCACCTCCTCCGCCAGCACCCCCGCCGACACCACCACCTTCAGAGCGTCCTCCACACTCATGGAGGTCTCCTCCACCTGGTCGGCGGGCACCACCACCAGAAAACCCGAGGTGGGGTTGGGCACCGTGGGGATGTAGACCACCAGATGTACCCGCCCATCACGCTCCCGCCACTCGCCGGTAACCAGGCCGATGGAACGCAGGCCAGGGCGCGGGAACTCCAAAAACACCACCCGCCGATAGCGCGCCGCGGAGTGGGAGTTGAACACATCAGCCACCTGGCGGGCGGTGCGGTATATCACCCGAATCCCAGGCACCCGCTCCATCAGCCCGTTCCACATCTGCACCAGTTGGCGGCCCACCACCGTCGTTACCACAAGCCCAATAATGTACAGGGCCACCACAGTGATGGCCAACCCCAACCCCGGCACCACCCCATGGAATAGCCGCCCCGTCAGCGGGCGCAACAGGCCATCCACAAACTCCACCACGAAGCGCACCACCAGGTAGGTGATGACGGCCGGCACCAGAACGGCCAAGCCCGTCAGGATGTTGCGCCGCAGGTGATGCTCCAGGCGGACAAGGGCTTTCCGCACCCAGGAGAAAAGGAACACGCCGCCGCCCCTTTACCCGACCAGATGTTGATACCAGCATAGCACACGTTCCACCCAGGCGTCCCAGGTGAAGGTGCGGGCGCGCTGGAGAGCCTGCTCCCCCATAACCTGGCGCAGAGAGGGGGAGGCCAGCAACGCCTCCTCCCGTAGAGCATAGGCCTGGGGACAGCCCCGTTCCACCAGGTATCCCGTCCGCCCGTGCTCCACCAGGCTGGCCAACCCCCCCACTCGCGCCGCCACCACCGGCCTCCCGCAGGCCATCCCCTCCAAAGCCACCATCCCGAAACTCTCATAGGCAGAGGGCACCACCACCACATCGGCTGCGGCATACAGGTGGGGCATAGCCCGCCCCGCCACCGGCCCCAACAAATGCACCCGCTCCGCTACACCCAGACGGTGCGCCAACCCCCGCAGAACACCATCGTGCTCCCCTGCTATCACCAAATGTCCCACCTCCATATGGGCCAGGGCCTCCACCGCCAAGGGGAAGCGCTTGATGGGATCGGGGCGTCCCACCGCCACCACGAGCGGTACATCGGGCAGACCAAACAGCCGCCGTGCCGCCAGGCCCTCGTGCGGGTGAAAGCGCTCCAGATCCACCCCCGGCGGGGCCAAAACCACGCGGTGGGGATCCGCCCCGTAGCCCTTTACCAGCAGATCCACCTCGTGGGGACTGGAGACCGTCAGACCCTGGGCCTGGCGTGCCAGCAGACGCTCGGCGCGCCAGCGGGAAGCAGGCTCGGCACGGCTGTCCAAGAACAGGCGCTTGGCCAGGGCAGTGGTATGGAAGGTAACCACCAGGGGCACCTCCCAGAGGCGGGCCAAGTGCAAGCCCGCCAGACCACTTGTCCAGTAATGGCCGTGCACAAGGGCATAGCGCTCAGCCGCGGCCTGCGCCACCCCTTGCCAAAAGGCCTGGATGCTCCCTGCAAGGGAGGAGGGTGCGGTCGGGATATGCATCACCTTCGCCCCAGGGGGCATCTCCACCAGTTCGTGGGGCGCATCGTGCGCGCGGGTGAACAGATGCACCTCCACCCCAGCCCTAACCAGAGCGGTGCACATGCCCCGCAGGTAGGTATTCATCCCGCCGAAGCGGGCTCGCCCCATGCCCACCAGCGGGCAGGTGTGGTGCGAAAGAACAGCGATGCGCACAGTCCGCCCCTAGCCCGCACGCTTCGGGGAGCGCAAAAGGGTCAGGCGATACAGTTTCCGGGAGCGCCCCCCCAGGCGGAACTTATAGTCCTCATCTCCCCGCAGGAAATCGTAATAAACCAGCCCCCGCTCTATGGCGTCCTTGATGGTTAACGCCTTCAGCACCAGGCCCACACTCCAATGCCCATAGGCGGGGTCAAACCCGCTGTTGTATAGCAGGCGCTGGCCCCTGTAATCAAAACACAAAGCGGAAGCCACCCGCTTCCCCACATGCTCCAGGAAGAAAAGGCGCAGGATGCCCCGCTCCGCCAGGGCCATCCCCGCATCCCGGAAAAAGGCCTCCCGCTGAGGTGTCAGGAAGCGGGACTTCTCCTCCATGCTTTGCCGCATCAGGGCGAAGAACTCGTCCAGAAAGCCCCATAGGTAGTTGGGGTCCTCGAGGGTATAGAAGTGGGGCAAGCCCTCGGGGGAAAGGCGGCGAATCTTGCGGCGTATCTCGTGGCGGTCGTGGCGGTCCAGCCCCTGCAGGTAGGCCTCCCAGGTGGCAGGCAAGGGCATCCCCGGTGCCACATCCTCCTGCTCCACCAGGCAGGCCCATCCTTGTCGGCGCGCCAGAGGGGGTATGTGCTCCAGCGTGGGCGACCCCTCCCGCACCGACAAAAGCACTACCCGCTCCCAGGACAGGGTGGCCAAAGTGTCCATCAGGGCGGGGTAAAAAGCCCCCTCCTCCCCCTGGGGGACCAGGAAATCGTGGTAGTCAAAGAGATCTGTCTCCCCCAGAAAGGCGAGTGCATCTCCTCTCTGGCAAAGGGGGGCTACTCCCAGAAGGCGTTGCCCGGCCCAGAAAGAGAGGAGCAGAGGCTCCCCCCCCTGCCCAAAGTGCTTCCACCAGATGCGTTGCCACAGCGCCGTCAAGAAGAGGGTATCTCCAGGAGAGCGGGCCAGGGCCTCCTCCCACACCGGGAGCACCGAGGTCCAGGACTCCCGCACCGCCCGCACCGTCAACGCCTGACACAAGCGCGCTCTCCTTGTTTCTCACCCGTGCGTGCCGACACCCTTTTCTCTAGGATACGGTGTGGCGGAGGACGGTGCACTATCCCCCCTGGCGCAGGAGGGCAAGGAATTCCCGCACCTGCTCCTGGATGCAGGCCGCATCGCCCCGCCACGCCTGGGTAACCAGTCGGGTGCCCGGCTTCTGAACGCCGCGCATACTCATGCACAGGTGCTCGGCGGCGACCACCACAAAGACGGCCCGGGGCTGGAGGGCCTGGTAGAGGGCATCGGCCATCTGGTTGGTGAGGCGCTCCTGCAGCTGGGGGCGACGGGCCAAAGCCTCCCACGCCCGCACCAGTTTGCTGGCCCCCACAATGCGCTCCCGGGGCAGGTAGCCGATGTGGGCGTGGCCAAAGAAGGGGAGCAGGTGGTGCTCACACAAGGAGTAGAAAGGAATGTCCCGCACCAGCACCAGCCCGTGCGCCCCCTCTGGGGGCAAGCCCAGCGCAAGGAACGCCTGGGGGTCCTCCTGCAGCCCCCTCAACAGTTCCCGCAACATCTCGGCCACCCGTTGGGGTGTCTCCTGGAGGCCCTCCCGCTGGGGGTCCTCCCCCACCGCCTCCAGAATCTCCCGGACGGCCCGACGGATGCGCTCCTCCTGGAACACCCGTCCTCCCCGTGCCGCGCCCGCACGCGGGGCGCCGCACACCAGCATACTTCAACGGCGCTGCGGGGACAACCTTTGACGCCCTCCTAGCCGTATGTTACCATTGCGCTAGGGCTACTCTCTCCCCCAGGGGGCAACTCCCATGCCAGGCCCGTCCATAGGCACGTACCTCGCCCTTTTTCTGATGTGCCTGGCCCTCTCCTTCTTTTTCTCCTACTCGGAAGCGGCGTTCCTGTCGGTTTCCCGCTTACGCTTGCGCACCCTGGTAGAGAAGGGCATCCCCCGTGCCCAGCGCGCCCTGGCCCTGGCCGAGCGCACTGACCGCCTGCTGGCCACTGTGCTATTGGGCAACAACACGGTCAACACCGCTGCCGCCTCGGTGGGCACGGCAGCCCTTATTCTGCTCCTGGGCTCGGAGGGCTGGGGTGTGGCGGTGGCCACAGCCAGCATCGCCGCCATCTTGGCCGTGTTAGGCGACCTGGTGCCCAAAAGCCTGGCCGCCAGCAACCCCGAACGCACCGCCCTGCGCCTGGTTACCTTGGTGGAGTGGGCAGAGCGCATTGTGTACCCGGTGGCGGCGGTGCTCCAGCGCATTAGCCGGGGTGTGGTGCGCCTGATGGGGGCCAAGACCTCCCGCCCCCCCTTCACGGAGGAGGAGCTGCACACCGTGATCCAGATTGGCAAAGAGGCAGGGGTGGTGGAAGAGGAGGAGGCCCACCTGTTCGCCAACATCTTCCGCCTGTGTGACCGCCAAGTGCGCCAGGTCATGACCCCCCGCACGGCCATTCAATGGGTCGCCAAAGGCACTTCTTTGGCCGACTTCCTCACCCTCTACCTGAAGGAGCCCCACACCCGCTACCCTGTCTACGAGGGCACCCCCGACAACCCCATCGGTGTGGTGGATATCCGCACCATCCTACGGGGCCTCGCCCAGGGCACCCTGCACCCCCACAGCGACATCACTACCCTGGCCACGCCTCCCATCTTCATCCCCGAGACAGCCCAAATCGGAGCGCTCCTGCAACAGTTCCGCCAAAGCGGCCAGCGCTTGGCTATTGTGGTGGACGAGTTTGGAGGGGTGGCGGGGATGGTGACCTGGGGGCAAATCGTGCGGGCTATTGTGGGCGTCATGGGCGATGAGGGGAAAGAGGCCATCTCCGCCGTCGGCCCCCATGTGTATGAGGTGGATGGCAGCCTCCCGGTGGACGAGGTCAACCAGCGTTTGGGCCTGTCCATCCCCCCCGGGGATTACGACACCCTGGCGGGGTGGGTGATGACGGTGTTGGGACGTGTGCCTAAGGTGGGCGACGGCGTAGAATACCAAGGCTTCAAGTTTGTGGTGGCGCGCACGGAAGGGGCGCGGGTCTCCCGCATCTATGTGGTGCGTAAAGGGGAGCCCCTCCCTGCCATCGCACGCCACGAGGTGTCCTGACATGCGCCTGCTCCTGGTCCGCCACGGCGAGACCCCCGCTAACCGGGACGGGCGGGTGCAGGGCCACAGCCCCGAAGGGCTCACCCCGCTGGGGCAGCACCAGGCCCACAGCGCCGCCCGTCTGCTCAAGGGCTATGCCCCCACCGCCCTTTATACCAGCCCTTTGCCCCGTGCCCGGCAGACCGCCCGCATCATCGCCCAGCATTTGGGATTGGAGCCCCTCCCTTTGCCCGCCTTGGCCGAGATGCACCTGGGAGAGGTGGACGGCCTCACGGTGGCCCAGCTGCAGCAGCGCTACCCCGCCTTTATGAGCGCATGGCGAGCCGATCCCGCCCGTGCTGTTGCCCCCGGGGGTGAAAGCCTCCAGGAGGTTCAGGAGCGGGCGTGGCACGCCCTGGAGGACCTCCTGCACCGCCATCCCCACGAGACCGTGGTGGCCGTGAGCCACAACTTCACCATCCTGGCCCTGCTGACCCGCGCCCTGGGCCTCCCCCTTCAGGGCTTCCGCCACTTCCACCTGGACCTGGGGGGCATTGTGGTTTTGGCCCGTGGGCGGGAGGGACAGTGGGTGCTGGAGGCCTTCAACCTACGGGATACGGCGGCCCCTCCCCATGAGGCCTGACCCGTCCGATTCCCTGGTGCGGAAGGTGGCCCGCTCCCTGGAGGGGGCGGGCATGGGGGGAAAAGCCCTCCTCGTGGCCGTCTCCGGCGGGCCCGATTCCCTGGCATTGCTCTACGCCTTGCACACTTTAGGCGAGAGGTATGCCCTGCGCCTGTTCGTGGGCACCGTAGACCACCGTTTGCGCCCCACCAGCGCCCAGGAGGCCCAAGTGGTGGCCCAGCACGCCCAGGCCCTGGGCCTCCCCTGCCAGGTGCTCACCGCCGATGTGCGCTCCTACCAGCGCGCCCATCGCCTCACCCTGGAGCAGGCGGCGCGGGAGGTGCGCTATACTCTGCTGGCTCAGACCCTTCGTGCGCGAGGGGCTGATGCCCTCACCCTGGGCCACACCGCCACCGACCAGGCGGAAACGCTCCTTCTGCACATGGCACGGGGGGCAGGGCTGACAGGCCTGCGGGGGATGCGTGTTCTTTCCCCCCTGCCCACCCCGGTCGGCCCTGTTCAAGCCTTTCGCCCCCTGTTGGAGTGCCACCGCAGGGAAACCGAGGCCTTCTGCCAACGGTGGGGGCTGACCCCCTGTGTGGACGAAAGCAATCGGGACCTGCGCTTTGCCCGCAACCGGGTGCGCTGGGGCGTGCTCCCGGCTCTGCGCGCCCTCAACCCCCAGGTAGAGGAGGCCCTGGTGCGCCTGGCCCGCACGGCGGAGCAGGTGCTGGACTACTTAGACTCCCAGGTCGCCCGCGTGCGGGAGGAGGTGGTATCTCCCGTGCCCTCTGGGGTGGGGGTGGACACCACCCGCTGGCGGGATCTGCACCCCGCCTTGCAACGGCACCTCCTCCGCACCCTGTGGGGAGAGGTGGCCGGCACCCCGGAGGGCCTCACCCAGGCCCATGTCGAGAGCATGGTTACCCTTTTGGGAGGCCCAGCGGGGCGGCGGCTGGCCTTACCGAGGGGCATCGTCCTGGAGTGCGGGTATGGGCGGGCGTGGCTTGTGCGGAGGGATGTGCCCTGCCCCTTGCCCACCGTGGCGGGGGAGGTTATCCTCCGCATCCCCGGCACGACCCCCCTGGACGGCTGGGAGGTGCACACCCGTTGCGTGGAGCCCCCCGTGCCCTATCGGGAGGCGGGCCCCCTGCAGGCCTACTTAGATGCCGATGCCGTCGGGATGACTTTGCGCCTGCGGACGCGCCGGCCGGGCGACCGCTTCTGGCCTTTGGGGATGCCTGGCCCCAAGCGCCTGCACGATTTCCTGGTGGATGCCCACATTCCGCGGCGGTGGCGGGAGCGGTTAGCGCTTCTGGAGGGGCGGGAGGGCATTGCGTGGGTGCTCGGCGTGCGCATCGCCCATTGGGCGCGGGTAACGCCGCAGACGCGGCGGGTGCTGGTGGCGGAGGCGCGCCCGGCACAGGAGACGGCTTCCCCCCGGGGTGAAGCCGAAGGGGAATAAGAGGAAAAAACAACGGCCAGCCCGTGGGCTGACCAGAACGGGGCACCTTACGGAGCGGAGAACGGGAGGAAGGGTATGGTCTCTGCAGGAAGGCCCCTCTGAGCAGGAGCGATGGCGTTGGAGGGGGCAACGCCTCTGGGGGAGATCCCCCAGGCTCCTACCCACCGACCTAGGACTGCGCTGACGCGCACTCCCTAGAAAGGAGGTGATCCAGCCGCACCTTCCGGTACAGCTACCTTGTTACGACTTCGTCCCAGTCACCGGCCCCACCCTAGACGCCTGCCCCCCTTGCGGGTTAGCGTGGCGGCTTCGGGTGTTGCCGGCTCCCATGACGTGACGGGCGGTGTGTACAAGGCCCGGGAACGTATTCACCGCAGTCGGCTGTCCTGCGGTTACTAGCGACTCCGCGTTCACGGAGGCGGGTTGCAGCCTCCGATCCCCACTGGGGGCGGGTTTGCTGGGATTGGCTCCGGGTCGCCCCTTCGCTCCCCATTGTCCCGCCCATTGTAGCGTGTGTGTAGCCCAGGGCATAAGGGCCATGCTGACTTGACGTCATCCCCACCTTCCTCCCCCTTGTGGGGGGCAGTCCCCGCTGACATCCTAACAGCGGGCGGGGGTTGCGCTCGTTGCGGGACTTAACCCAACACCTCACGGCACGAGCTGACGACAGCCATGCAACACCTGTGCCGGCTCCCCTTGCGGGGTCGTCGGCCTTTCGGCCTTCTACCACCGGCATGTCCAGCCCTGGTAAGGTTCTTCGTTTTGCATCGAATTAAACCACACGCTCCGCCGCTTGTGCGGGCCCCCGTCAATTCCTTTGAGTTTTAGCCTTGCGGCCGTACTTCCCAGGCGGGGTGCTTAGAGCGTAGGCTGCGGCACGGAGGGGGTCGATACCCCCCATACCTAGCACCCATCGTTTAGGGCGTGGACTACCCGGGTATCTAATCCGGTTTGCTCCCCACGCTTTCGCGCCTCAGCGTCAGGAAGAGCCCAGCGGGCCGCCTTCGCCACCGGTGTTCCTCCCGATCTCTACGCATTTCACCGCTCCACCGGGAATTCCACCCGCCTCTGCTCCCCTCCAGCCCTGCGGTCTCCGGCGCGCTTCCTCGGTTGAGCCGAGGGCTTTCACACCGGACCTACAGAGCCGCCTACACGCCCTTTACGCCCAGTAAATCCGGGTAACGCTCGCCCCCTACGTGTTACCGCGGCTGCTGGCACGTAGTTGGCCGGGGCTTTCTGGTGGGGTACTGTCCGTCCTCCTCCCCCACAACAGGAGTTTACGACCCGAAGGCCGTCATCCTCCACGCGGCGTTGCTGGGTCAGGGTTTCCCCCATTGCCCAAGATCCCCTGCTGCTGCCTCCCGTAGGAGTGGGGCCCGTGTCTCAGTGCCCCTCTGGCTGGCCGTCCTCTCAGACCAGCTACCCGTCATCGGCTTGGTGGGCCGTTACCCCACCAACTACCTGATAGGACGCAGGCCCCTCCCCCAGCGGCCTTGCGGCCTTTCCAGGCACCCCTTCTGGGATGCCTGCGTATGGGGTATTAGCCCCAGTTTCCCGAGGTTATCCCCCCCTGGGGGGCAGGTTACCTACGCGTTACTCAGCCGTTCGCCGCTGAGGGGGTTGCCCCCCTCCGCTCGACTTGCATGCATTAGGCACGCCGCCAGCGTTCACCCTGAGCTAGGATCAAACTCTCCAGAGGAACCTTACCTTCCTCCCGTTCTCCGCTTGTTAAGGTGCCCCGTCGGGTCAGGGGGCTGTCCCCCCAACCCATCGCTCATTATAGGCCACCCCACGCCCCCTGTCAAGGGGTGCCCCCCGGGAATTTCCCCGACACCAAACGGGGGGCGAGCCCCCGCAGAGACCCGCCCCCCTTGCCCATCTACCAGCGCACGGCTTTACTTCTTCTTGGGAGCGGGCTTGCCCTTCACCTGCGTCACCCCCTTTCTGTGCGGTGGTGGGCTCCCCTACGGACACCAAAAACGGCCCCCGACGCCTCACCGTCGGCGGGCCGTGCCGTAGGCGTTACCAAGACCCTGGGGGACGATGCGTCGTCCATCTTCTCCCGCAACCTGCCCTGTTTTTACAGTAGCAAACAGACCCTCTTTGTCAAGGGGTTTGGGGCGCAATTTTTATCCCCTCCACGATTTGGCCGAATTTCCCCCGCACATCAGCAGGGGCTCCTCCCCACACCCCCACAAAAGGGAGACGGGCCCCGTTCCCAGGACCCGCCCCCTGAACGATCTCCCAGCGGGGATGGTGTTACTTCTTCTTGGGCTCGGGCTTACCCTTCACGACAATCACCCCCTTTCTCCACGCTGGGCATGGCCAACGGCAAAAAAAGAACCCCCGACCTCGGTGGAGGCCGGCGGCCCCAAGCGCTGGCGTGTGGGACCACGACGCGGCGAAGAGCCTTCGTCCATCCCGTGCCCAATCAGTTTGCAATTCCCTACTATAGCACGGCCCCGCCCCTTGTCAAGGGGGCCCAGCCCCCTGGCTAGCCCCCCGGGAGCACCCTGCTATCTTTTCCCCACAACACCCCACACCCCACCTAGAATAAGGGCACCCCCCACCAGGGTGGTGGAGGACGGCGTCTCCCCCAGCACCAGCCATGCCAAAACGGTGGCCACCACCGGCTCCGTCATGACCACCGCCGACACCACCACCGCCCGCAAGCGCCCCAGGGTCCAGTTGAGCAGAGTGTGCCCCACCATTTGGGGGAGCAGCGCCACCAACAGCAGGAAGCCCAACGTCCGCAATGTGAAGCCCCACACGGGCGCACCCCCCAGCAGGCTGGCCCCCACCAGCACCAGCGCCGCTGTCCCATACACCGGCCCAATGTAGGCCAGCAAGGGCAGGTGGGGGCGCACCGCCCGGCCAATGGTGTAATAGACCGCCACGCCCACCGCCCCCAGAAGGGCCAACCCATCCCCCAGCAGCTCCCTCCGCCCCAGGCGGAAGTCGCCCCATCCCAACACCAGCCCCCCCACCAGGGCCACCCCTATCCCCACGAGCACACGCCTCCCCGGCCGCTCCCCCAGGAACACCCACCCCAACACCGCCACCAAAAGGGGATTAGATGTTACGATGACCACCGAACTGGCTACGGTAGTGTAGTCCAGGGAGGCGATCCAAAAGGCAAAATGCACGGCTAACGCCACGCCCGAAAGGACGAGTAGCCCCCCTGTGCGCCAGCCCATGTGCAGCAGGACACGCCCGTGCAGGGCCCACGCCAGGGGCAGAAACGCCAGCGCCGCCACCCCTGTCCTCCAGGTGGAGACGGTCAGAGCAGGGGCATCGGCCAAGCGAATGAGCACCGCCGCGCTGGAGACCGCCAGCACCCCCGCCACCAACGCCCCATAGGTAGCAGCATCCCGATGCCCAGGGGGGCCGCGAACCTCGGAGGAAACGGAAATGCCCACGCCGGCCTCTACCCTTCGGCGGGCTGGCTGAACCAACGGGCCACTTCATCCCGCGGGAAGGTGGGCAGGGGCTCCCGATGCCCCCCACGCACCAGGAACAACCCCTCCCCCTTGCCCAGCACCCGCCCAATGACGGCACAGGGAATACCCTCCTTCTCTACCGCCTGCCGCACACCCTTTTCGGCCTCGGGGGGCACCACAATGAGCAGGGCACCCGATGCCAACATCCCCAAAGGGTCTAACCCCAACGCCCCACACACCGCCCGACACTCCTCCAGGACGGGGATAGCCTCTGCATCCACCTCCAATCCCACGCCGGCGGGGTGGGCCAGCTCCCAGAGGGCGGTGGCTAACCCCCCTTCGGTGGGGTCGTGGAGGGCGTGTATTTGCCCCGTTGCTGCCGCTGCCAACGCCTCCCGCACGATGCTAATGCCAGGCTCCACTAGGAGGCGTTGGGCCTGGGCCACCTGGTCTCGGGTCAGGCCCCTCCGCAGGAGAGCCTCCTCCGCCTCCCGGGCCAGCAAGGCCGTCCCCTCCAGAGCGATGCCCTTGGTGAGGAGAATCAGGTCACCGGGATGAGCACCCCCCGGGCGCACCAGGCGCTCCCGCTCCACCTCCCCCAGCATGGCCCCGATGGCCAAAGGGCGCGTCAACCCGTAGGTTACCTCCGTATGCCCCCCGATGAGGGTGATGTCCAAAGCGCGGCACGCCTCCACCACCTGGCGGAAGATGTCCTCGGCCAGGGCAGGAGTGCATCCCTCGGGAAGTAAAAGGGTACACACCAGCCAGCGGGGACGGGCCCCCATGCAGGCGATATCATTGGCATTCACCTGCACCACATACCACCCGATGCGGTCGGTGGCGAAAGTAATGGGGTCGCTCTTGGCCACCAGCAGGCGCCCCCCCATCTCCACCACCGCAGCATCGGCCCCCACGCCGGGGCCGACGAGGACGCGGGGGTCGGTGCCCTGGGCCATGCCCAGCAGGCGCTCCAGCAGAGGAGCGGGCAGTTTCCCCACCCATAAGCCGTGTGTATTCCCCATAGGGCGCCTCCCCTTGCCTTATCCCGCTTCTTTATGCCATCATACCCCCAGACTTGCCCGGGAGGACGCCTATGGTGCAGGTGGGCACGCGGCCGTACACCTATCGTCTGGTGGAGGGGTGGGCACACCTCCCCCGCTGGTGGGAGATGGGCGAGGTGGCCGATGTGGCCATCAGCCCAGAGGGGCTGGTATTCGTCTACTGTCGGGGGGCACACCCTGTCCTGGTGTTGGAACGGGATGGGCGCTTCGTCTCCTCGTGGGGCGAGGGCCAGTTCCGCAACCCCCACGGCCTCACCTTCGCTCCCGACGGCACCCTCTACCTGGTCGACCGGGACTCCCATGTGGTGCTCCAGTATACCCCCGAGGGACGCCTGCTCAAGACCCTGGGCACCCGCGACGCCCCCAGTCCCACCCTGTTCGGCCGCCCCTTCAACATGCCCGCCAAGGTGGCCTTCGCCCCCTCGGGCCACTTCTTCGTGGCCGACGGTTATGGCAACCGCCGTGTCCACAAGTTCGCCCCCGATGGCACCCTCCTCCTCTCCTGGGGCGAGCCCGGCACTGGCCCCGGCCAGTTCGCTTTGGTGCACAGCCTCATCGTGGACCCCAGAGGGCGGGTGCTGGTGTGCGACCGGGAGAACGACCGCATCCAGATTTTTGACCAGGAGGGGCGCTTCCTGGGGCAGTGGACAGGCATCCCCCGCCCGGCGGGCCTGGCCCTGGACGCCCAGGGCACCCTCTATGTGGCCGAGTTGGGGAGCCGCAGCGGCCCCCCTGGGGTGAGCATCTGGACGCTGGACGGCCAGTGCCTCGCCCGCTGGAGCAAGGAGCAGTGCCCCACCATCGCCGCCCCCCACGCCCTCGCCGTGGACGCCCGCGGCGATATCTACCTGGCCGAGGTGGCCCCCGGACGCCAACTGTTGAAGTTCGCCCGCCTCTAACCTGCGGGGCACGCACCATACACCCCCACCCAGCAAGGAGGACACTATGCCCAAACAGATTATCAACCCCCCCACAGTGCACACCCCCATCGGCCGTGGCTACTCCCACGCCGTCAAGGTGGGGAACACCGTCTACATCGCCGGCCAGGTGGCGCTGGACGCCCAGGGCACCCTGGTCGGCAAGGGGGACATCCGCGCCCAAACCGACCAGGTGTTCCGCAACCTCCAGGCCGTTCTGCAGGCCTGCGGGGGCTCCTTGCGCGACCTGGTGAAGATCAACGTCTACCTGGTACGGGCCGAGGACATCCCCGCCTTCCGCGAGGTGCGCTCCCGCTACCTCGCCCAGGAGCCTCCCGCCTCCACCTTGGCCGTCATCTGCCAACTGGCCTCCCCCGACTTCCTAGTGGAAGTGGAGGGCATCGCCGTCGTCGGTGCCTAATCGTGTTGTACCACAGGGAGGGAAAGAATGCCCGCACCGGTTGCCTTTGTCGGCTTGGGGCTGATGGGAAAGCCCATGGCCCGCAACATTTTGAAGGCCGGCTTCCCCCTGACCGTCTGGAACCGCACCCCCAGCAAGGCCCAGGACCTTCTGCAAGAAGGGGCGCGCTGGGCCCCTTCCCCCGCCGATGCCGCCCGTCAGGCCGACATCACCATCACCTGCGTGACCGACTCCCCCGATGTGGAGGAGGTGGTGCTGGGGCCTCAGGGGATCATCCACGGTGCCCGCCCCGACAGCATCCTCGTGGACATGAGCACCATCTCCCCCAAAGTTACCCAGACCATCGCCCAACGCCTGAAGGAGAAGGGCATCCATATGCTGGATGCTCCCGTCAGTGGGGGCGTCTGGGGAGCCATCAACGCCACCCTCTCCATCATGGTGGGGGGCGAGAAGGCCGTCCTGGAGCGGGCCATGCCTGTCCTGCAAGCCATGGGCAAGCGCATCACCCACTGCGGGGGCAACGGCATGGGCCAGGTGGCCAAGGCGGTCAACCAAATCATTGTCGCCGGCACCCTGGCGGCCGTGTGCGAGGGGCTGGTCTTCGCAGCCCGGGCAGGTGCCAATCTTCAGGCCGTCTTCCAGGCCGTGACGGGCGGGGCCGCCAACTCCTGGCAACTGGAGAACCTGGGTGCCCGCATCCTGAAGGGCGACTTCGCCCCCGGCTTTATGGTCAAACTCCAGCAGAAGGACCTGCGCATCATCCTGGAATCGGCACGGGAGTGGCACCTGCCCCTCTTCACCACCCCCATCGTCAACCAGGTGTTCCACATTCTTGAGCGCCAAGGCCTCGGAGAAGAGGGCACCCAGGCTTACATCAAGGCGTTGGAGCAACTGGCGGGGGTGCAGGCCCGCCTCCCCTCGGCCTAGACCACGCCGTCCCATACCACCCACCCCCCTGCCCCTGCTAGCATGGGCAGGGGGATACTTGTGCTGGACCATCCCGACGCCCTTCTCTCGCGGCCCTGGGTCGCCCTGGACCTGGAGACCACCGGCCTGGACACGGCCCACGACGCCATCATTGAGGTGGGGGCGGTGCGCTTCCAGGGCGGAAAGGTGCTGGACACTTTCACCAGCCTGGTGAACCCCTATCGCCCCATCCCCCCTGAAGTGGAGCGCCTGACGGGGATCACCTCCCGCGCCGTAGCCACCGCTCCACCCTTTGCCCTGGTGGCAGGGCAACTGTTGGACTTTCTGGGCGATGCCCCTGTTATTGTGGGGCACAACCTGGCCTTTGACCTGGCCTTTTTGGAGCGGGCAGGAGTGCGCCCTTCAGCCCTGCCAGCGGACACTCAGGAACTTGCAGAGGTGCTGTTCCCCCGCGGCCCGTATGGGCTCGGGGCTTTGGCATCGGCGTTGGGCATCCCTGTAACCACTGCCCACCGCGCCCTGCCCGATGCCCTGACCACGGCGCACCTGTGCGGAGTCTTATGGGAGCGCTTGCTGGCCCTAGACCCCTCCCAAGTGGCGGAGTGGCGACGTCTGGCGACCCTGGGAGGGCGTCCCGTGGGGAGGCTGTTGGCCGTCGTGGAGGCCCTGCAAACCCAACGGGGCCTGCGCCCCCGCTTCGGCCCCGGGGGCGTTGATACCGACGCCCTTGCCCAACGCCTGGCCTGCCCCCCTGCGCCCAAAGACCCCCATCCCCCTCCACCCGCCACCGAGGAGACGGTGCTGGCTTTCCTGGAACCGGGAGGGCCGTGTGCCCGCCTTGTGCCGGGATGGGAACACCGCCCCCAACAGGTGGAGATGGCCCGCGCGGTCCTGCGCACCTTCACCGAGAGAGGCGTCCTGCTGGCCGAAGTGGGCACCGGCGTCGGTAAGACCTTGGCCTACCTGGTGCCCGCCGCCCTCTTCGCGCTCCAGCGGGGGGAGCGCGTGGTGGTCTCCACCGCCACCGTCAGCCTGCAAGAGCAGTTGGTGCAGAAGGACCTCCCCCTCCTCTCCCAGGCCCTGCAAGCCCTGGGTGCACCCCCCGTGCGCTGGGCGCTCCTGAAGGGGAGGGGGCATTACCTCTGCCTGCGGCGGTTCAGCTATTGGCGCAGCGCCCCCACCCTGACTCCAGACATGGCCCACCTGCTGGCCAAAGTAACCCTCTGGCTCAACTCCACAGCCGCCGGCGACCGGGGCGAGTTACGCCTCTCCCCTCGCCAGGCAGCCCTGTGGGGCGACCTGTCAGCCCAAGCATCCGTAGCCTGCCCGGACGGGCGGGGCCCCTGCTTCCTGGCGGCCGCCCGCGCCTGCGCTGAGGATGCCCACATCCTGGTGGTCAACCATGCCCTCCTTCTGCGGGCGGCAGCGGCGGGGGGTGGGCTTCTCCCCCCCTTCCGCTACCTGGTGGTGGACGAGGCCCACCACCTGGCCGACGAGGCCACCCGCCAGTTCGGTGTGCGTGTGGAGCGGAGAGGGGTGGACATGCTCCTGGAGCGCCTAGCGGGGCCCACAGGGCTGGCCCAGACCGCGGTGGTGGCCTACACCCCCTCCCGCGCCAGCCGCGAACGCCGCCAACAGACCGAGGCTGCGGCCCAGGCCTTACAACGGGCCGTGCACACCGCCCGCGAGGCGTGGGAGGCTTTGTGGCATGCGGCTGTGGCCTTCGCCCACCAGCACCGGGAGGGCAGGGGGGAGACGGGCATAGAGGTGGCCGTTACCCCCGAACGCAGACGGGAACGCCTCTGGGCCTCTCTGGCAGCGACCTGGGACCGCGTATACCCCGCGTTGAGGGACGTGGAGCGAGCCCTCCTGGCCCTGTTCGCCTCCCTGGAGGGGTTGCACAACACCGGTCTGGCCAACTATGAAGCCGTGCTGGCCGAGGTGCACAGCCGTCTGCAGGAGATAGGGGAGGTCTTGGCGGGCCTCACCACCTTTTTCGGCCCCCACCACACCGATACGGTCTACTGGCTGGAGGCCCAGGAGGGGGAGGGGGCTTTGGTGTGCGCCCCCTTGCAGGTAGGGAACCTCTTGCAGGAGCACCTGTTCACAGGTCTGGAGGGGGCAGTGCTCACAAGCGCCACCCTGGCAGTGGCTGGGGATATGCTCCCCACAGCCACCGACCTGGGGTTGACCGACGCCAAGCACCTGATCGTCGGCTCTCCCTTTGACTACCGACGGCAGGTGATGGTGGTGGTGCCCACCGACCTGCCCGACCCTGACGGGGCGGACTATATGCTGCGGGTGCCCCAGGTGCTGGCGTCCCTGGCGAAAGTGGCCCACGGGCGCATCCTGGTGCTGTTCACCTCCCACAGCACCCTGCGCCATATCGCCGACACCCTGCGCCCCCTCCTTGCCCCCCAGGGCATCCGTGTGCTGGCCCAGGGTCTAGACGGCACCCCCCAACAGGTAACCGAGCAGTTCATCCAGGAGGGGAAGGCTGTCCTGCTGGCCACCGCCAGCCTGTGGGAGGGACTGGACCTCCCGCCCGGGAGCCTGAAAGTGGTGGTGCTGGCACGCCTGCCCTTCCCCGTGCCCACCAGCCCCCTCTTCGCTGCCCGCTCCCAGTTGTATCCAGACCCCTTTCACGACTATGCGGTGCCTCAGGCCGTTCTGCGCTTCCGCCAGGGGTTTGGACGCCTGGTGCGCCGCCGCTCCGACCGCGGGGCAGTGGTGGTCCTGGACAGCCGTCTTTTGACCCGCTCCTATGGCCCCCTCTTTTTGCGCTCTTTACCCCCCTGCCCCCTGCAGCGCGTCCCCACAGCCAGTATCTCCCAGGTGGTGGGGCAATGGCTTGCCGGGTGACGCGGGCCGTCGTACCCCTCCAGTCCCCTCTGGACCTCCAGACCACCCTCTTCAGCGGGCAGGACTTCCGCTGGGAGCCGGAAGGGGACGGGTATGTAGGCTGGCTGGGGGATGCCCCCGTCCTCTTGCGCCCTGTGCGCACCGCTTTGGAGGCCCACTCCCCTTTGCCGGCGGAGGAGACCGCCGCCCGCCTCCGATGCTACTTTCGCTTGGACGACGACTTACAGGCAGTGCACCGCGCACTGGCGGAGGACGGGCCGGTGGCCCAAGCGATGCGGCGCTGGCAGGGCCTGCGCCTCCTCCGATTGGACGCCTGGCACGCCCTGGCGTCCTATATCTGCTCCGCGCAAGCCAACATCCCCCGCATCACCCGCATGGTGCACGCCCTGGCCAGACACCTGGGAGAACCTGTGCATTTCATGGAGAGGGTGCTCTGGCGCTTCCCCACACCCCACACCATAGCCCAGGCGGGGGAAGGGGTGCTCCGCGCCTTGGGTCTCGGCTACCGCGCCCCCCACCTGTGGCAGACGGCTTGTCAGATCGCCCAAGGGGAGGTGGACTTGGCAGCCCTGGCTTCCCTGCCCACCGAGGACCTGCGCCAGTGCCTCCGGGACCTGCCGGGCGTAGGGGACAAGGTGGCCGACTGTGTGCTCCTGCTGGGGTATGGGCGCACCGAGGCCTTCCCCATAGATGTCTGGGTGCGCCGTGCCCTCCGGGAGGGCTATTCCATCCCCCCACCCCACACCTACAGGCGCTTGCGGGAGTGGGCAGTGCAGCGGTGGGGACACTATGCCGGCTACGCCCAACTATACCTGTTCCACCACTGGCGCACCCGCAGGCGTCGAGGATAAGGCATCGCCAACGGCCTTCTGGGAGAATACCAAGTGGAGAGCTAATGTAAGCGGTCATCGCCACAGACCTCGGCCGGCAGGTCGCCCTGTCTGTTGCCCACATTCACCGTGAGGCTTGTGGGACCCGGTGGGGCCTGGGCCACACCCCGCTCCTTTGCCCCCTGGAGGGTGCCTGCAGGCGGCCCACCGCCCTGAGGGGTCTTCCTGTCCCTGCCCCTGCAACTCTGCCTCGAGCGCTTCTACTGTCCATTCCACTAGACGGGGGCCAGGGCCGCATACTCCAACACCTGTCCCACCACCCTTCGGCGTCTCTGGGGGTTCTGGGGGAGTTTGCACTCCGTCAAGATCAGGCACCCCGTCGGCGAGGCCAGCAGCACATCCACCGCCATATCCTGCAGGTTACCTCTCGCGCTGAGGTGCACAGTTCCTTACCCCCTCACCGCCTCGGCCACCAAGCCGGGGTTTTTGGCGATAAGGCGTTGGAGCATATCCTCCTGGTGCATACCACAGTGAGTTCCGCCTGGCAATCCACCGGCTGCAGCTCCTCCGACGTGCCTGTGGCCGGGAAGTAACGGTAGACAGACACAACCGATCCCCTTTACCCCACCTGCAGCACCAGTTTTCCAAAGAAACTCCGGCTCTCCATCGTTTCGTGGGCGCGGCGGGCCTCGGCGAGGGGAAAGACCTTATCCACCAGCCCCTTCACCAGCCCCCGACGGGCCGCATCCACCACCTGGCGGAAGTCCTCCTTGTTCCCCATGCTCACCCCGAACACCATCACCTGCTTGCTGAACAGTTGCCCCATGTGCAACTCGGTGCGGTAGCCCGTGGTAACCCCGCACACCCCATAGCGCCCGCCCCGCGCCAGCACGGCATAGGCCTTGGGCCAGAACTCGGCTCCCACGTGGTCCACCACCATGTCCACCCCCCGTCCGCCCGTCACCTCCAACACCCGCTTCTCCAGATCCTCCTGGGTATAGATGATGACCTCGTCGGCTCCCAGGGAGCGGGCGCGCTGGGCCTTGTCGGGGGTGCTGGTGGTGGCGATGACCCGCGCCCCCAGCACCCGCTTGGCCACCTGGATAGCCGCCGTCCCCACCCCCGCCGAGGCCGACAGCACCAGCACCGTCTCCCAGGGCTTCACCGCCCCCTTCCGCACCAGCATGTGCCACACGGGCATAAAGGTGGTGGGCATAGCCGCCGCCTCCTCGTAGGACAAGTTGGGGGGGATAAGGTAGGCGTTGGCGGCAGGGGCCACCACATACTCCGCATACCCCCCGTTCACGGTGGAGCCTAACATCCCCCGGGAGGGGCACAGGTCGTCCTGGCCGGCCCGGCAGAAGTCGCACTGTCCGCAGGAGAGCACGGGGTCTAGCACCACCCGCTCCCCGCCCCTAAGGGTGCGCACCCCTGGCCCCACCTCCACCACATCCCCCGCAATGTCCAGACCCAGGATGAAGGGCTGGGGGAACTCCCGACGGGTGCCCCGCAACCCCGTGCGTATCCACACATCCAAACGGTTGAGGGAGCACGCCCGCACCCGCACCTTCACCTCCCCCCAGCCGGGGACAGGGTCGGGCACCTCCCCATAGGTAAGCACCTCAGGGCCACCGTGCTGTTGGATGTAGACCGCTTTCATCACTACCCCCCTTGCGGTCCTCTTGGGCGGAACAGCGCGGGGAGAGCCAGCGCCTTACAGGTCGGGCTGGCCCAGCTCCCGCCCAAACGCGCCCGTCTCGGCGATCTCCTCGCCGAAGATACGCAAGTTGCCCACATGGAAGCCCTCGGCCGGCCGATAGGCCCCCGCCCGCAGGGCCTCCAGGAGATCCTTCTCGTTGCGGATGGGGCCGTCAAAGAGGGTGACCCCCTTCCCCAAGCCGTGCACCGAGTGGGCATCGCTCCCCCCTGTGCCCGGCTTGCGCAGGCGGCGGCACACCTCCAGGGCGAAGCGGTTCTCCTGGTCGGTGTTGGCCCCGTTGACCACCTCCAGAGCGTCCACCAGGTCAAAGAGCATGTGCTCGCACGCCTCCCGGGGCGTCTTGGGGTAGCAACGGGGGTCCTTAAACAGGAGGTTGTGGTTATAGGGCGGGGGGTTGAACAGGTTGCGGAAGGGGTGGGCTGCCACCATATAGCCCCCCAGGGCCTGTACCACCTTCCGCAGGTCGCGCACACGGGTCACCCCAGGCAGGTAGCCGTCTAACCCGAATACGAGGATATGCCCGTAGTCGGTATCAATCTCCAAGGCGCGGATAAGGACGATATCCTGCTGGCGGGCGAAGCGTTCAAAATCGTGGCGGTCGGTCCATCCGCTGTGCTCCGTGAGGCATACACCCGTCAATCCGATGCGTCGCGCCTCCCGCACCAGCTCCTCAGGGGTGAGGCTACTATCGCTACTACCCTTGGTGGTGTGCACATGCAGGTCAAAGATAGAGACCATCGGTGGAATATCTGGAGCCCAAATGCACGCTTCCCTTATGCTACCGTAGGGGGGAGAAGGAGTCAACGGCAGCGGTCAGCCGGAGCCGTTGCCGCCACTGGCGGGGGCTGGACGGGGGGCCAGACGGGGCTCCCGCAGGCGCAGGCCCAGCAGAAGGGCAGGCACCATCATCCCCACCCCCACGATCCCCAACACCCCCAGCCCCAGGGTAGCCACACCCACCCCCAACACCAATGGCAACACAATGCCCGAGGCGTTGCTGAAGGTGTCGTTGGCTCCGATGGCACGCCCCCGCTCGCTGGGATGCACCACATCGGCGATGAGGGCCGTGGCCCCCACATTCACGAACGACCACCCCACGCCCACCAGGAAGGTGCCCGTGGTGATCACCCAGTAGTGGGGGGTGAGGGGCACCAGGGCTGACCCCACCGCGGAGATCACCAGCCCCCACAGCAGCACCGCCTTCCGCCCGATGCGGTCGGCCAACCGCCCCAAGGGCAACGACAACCCGAACATCCCCACCACATGGATGGCCACCGACACCGAAATGGCCGTGGGGGAGTGGCCGTGGTGGCTCAAAGCCAGCGTGGTCAAGGCCATGATCATCGCCATATTGCCCTGGGAGACCATGCTACAGATGAAGGCCACCAGAGTGGGGAAACGGCGGAAGTAGTCCAAAAATCCCGCTTCGTTGCGTGCAGGGGATGGAGGGGGGGATGACTTTAACCCCGGCCAATAGCGGTCCAGGTGGGTGGCGATGAACCTGGGGTCTGGATGCACGAGGAACAACGCACCCAAAGCGGGAGCCAGCGCCAAAGGCACCAGCAACCACGCCAGGGCCAAACCATCCACCCCCACCTGGGCCGAGGCCCCCTGGGCGGCGCGCACTAGTAAGGGAGCCACCAGCGCCCCCACCAGGGAACCCGTGAGCACAAACCCCACCCCTTCGGCGCGCCGACTGGCGGGGAACATCTCGGCAGCGGCCAACCGCATCTGCTGGGCAGCCCCCATGCCCGCCCCGAACACCATCAGCGCCCCCAGAAAGAGGTAAAAGGAGCGCATCGCCATCGCGATGCCGATAAGCACCGCCCCCACCAGCCCCACGCCAATGGCCAAACCCAGCCCCGGGCGTCTCCCGATCATGTCCGTCAGCTTGCCGAAGGGATAGCCCACGGCGAAGCGACTGGCCCCCAAAATGCTGACCCCGATCCCCGCCAGAGCAGGAGAACCGGACAACTGCACCACCATCAACGGAGTGAGGGCGGGCACCATCTGGAAGCCCACCCCCACCATCGCCTGGGAGAGGGTGATGAGAAGCAGATTCCGTCGGATAAGCGGGGGAACTTTCTGGGAAGGAGCGGAGACAGGGTTACAGTTCGCACACACAGTCGCTCGTTTTCATAAGCCTGTGCTGGCCCCCCATGCTAGCATTGAACATAGGGATGCTGTCAAGGGGAAGGGATGCCACGCCCACGGGGGCGGGGAATGGGTCTGCCCGTGCCCCGGCGTGCACGCAGCCCTCCTTCCCACCCTAGGGCGTCTGGCCGCCCGTCCTCCCATCCCAACCCAGGAGGCAGATATGCGTGGGGGATGGCTCCTCCTGCTGGGGGTTATCCTCATCCTGACGGGGCTTCTCCTCTCCTCGGGGTTCACGGCCCGTCTGGTCGAGATCCTGTTGCGCCTCATCGGCTTCGTGCTGATCCTCGTCGGGGTGGTGGCGGCGGCTGTGGGGCTGTGGGGGGTTCTCAGCGGGCGGCGGTAGGGCCTCCCCCGCGGGCCACGCCTGCAGCGTGGGCCTGGATGTCGGCGTGGTAGGAGGAGCGCACCAACGGCCCTGCTGCCACATGCCGAAAGCCCATCCGCTCCCCCTCCTCCCGCAACTGCTCAAACTCCCGCGGGTGGTAGAAGCGGGCGATGGGGTAGTGAATGGGCGAAGGGCGTAGGTATTGGCCGATGGTGAACAGGTCGCAGTCCACCGCCCGCAGGTCGCGCATGGTCTCCAAGACCTCCTCGTAGGTCTCCCCCAGGCCCACCATCATCCCCGATTTGGTAACACACGCGGGCCAGCGGCGCTTGGCCTCAGCCAGCAGGCGCAGACTGCGGTCGTAATCCCCCTTAGGGCGCACCCGCCGGAAGATGCGCCGCACCGTCTCAATATTGTGGTTGAGCACATCGGGGCGGGCGTCCAAAACGATTTGCAAGGCGTCCCCGTTGCCGCAGAAGTCGGGGATGAGCACCTCCACCTGACAGCCCGGCACTGCCTGGCGCACCTGGCGGATGCACTCGGCGAAGATGCTGGCCCCCCCGTCGGGCAGGTCGTCGCGGTTGACGGAGGTGATGACACAATACTTCAACCCCAGGCGACGGACGGCCTCGGCCAAACGGTAGGGCTCCTCCCGATCCAGGCCCTGGGGCCTGCCCGTCTTGACGGCGCAGTAGTGGCATCGGCGGGTGCACAGGTCTCCCAGAATCATAAAGGTGGCGGTGCGGCGCTCCCAACACTCGCCGATGTTGGGGCAGTGGGCCTCCTCGCAGACGGTATGCAGGGCGCTCCCCCGCAGGAGGGCCCGCAGCTCCAGGTAGTTAGGCCCCCCGGGGAAGCGCACCTTGAACCACTCGGGCAGGCGACGCTCAACGGTCGCGGTCATCGGCGCACCCCGCATGCACTATCATACTCCCCTTGGCACGGTGTGCACACCCCCTTATAATCCAGGTATAATGCGTGTGGAGCCAAGCCCGAGCCATGTCCCCGGTGGACATCCGCGAGTGGCTTCTGGTGGGGGCCACGCTCGTGGGGGCGCTTGCAACGGTTGCCCTGGCCGTTTTCGCCCTCTGGAACCTTTTGCCGGCCCTGCGCCAATACCGTGAGCACCGGGAGCGGGAGGTCCTGCGTGAACTGACTGTGTTGCGGGGCTATCGTCTGGAGGCTTTGCAGAGGCTCCTTCACCAGTCTAACGACCCGTCAGAGCATTCATACTTCCAACAGCAGGTGCAAGAGGCATCACAGGAATACGAAGCCTGGTCCCAGGCCCTTATCAATGAATACCACAGATTGGCTTTGCGGATAGCGCGTCCTCTGATGGAACGCCTCCTCAAACAAGTAGCAGAGACCAAGACGAAAAAAGGCTTCGGCTCGCCCCGCCAGTAGAGGGAGGGTATTATGGCCCAGACCCTCACCCTTGCCCAGAGTGAACAGACTGTCGTGACCCCAGCGCCCTTCGCCATGCCCGAGGCGTGGCCCACCCCCGAGGCCAGGGACCGCCTTAAGGAGCAGGGCTGGGACAAAAAGGCGAGGGCATTCCTGAAGTTGATGTTGACCATCCCCCCCGATGCCTATAAGGCGCGCGACTGGCTGGGCATCGCCCGCCTGTGGGCGAGCCTAGAGGAGTGGGAGAAGGCCCTGTGGGCCTATGAAGAGGGCATCAAGCGCTTCCCCACACTCCGCAAAGATGCCGCCGTCCAACGGGAGCGGGCGGATGTCCTCGCCCGCCTGGGGCGTTACCAGGAGGCCCTGCAAGCCTACGACGAGGCCATCGCCCTCAAGCGCAAGTTCCCCGAGGCGTGGTTCAACAAGGGCAATGTTTTGGTGCACCTGAAGCGCTACCAAGAGGCCCTGCAAGCATACGATGAGGCCCTTAAACATAACCGTAAGTTTCCCGAAGCCTGGAACAACAAGGGCATCGCCCTGGCTAACCTAAAGCGCTACGAGGAGGCCCTTCAGGCCTTTGACAAAGCCCTCGCCCTCAAGCCCAAATCCCCCAAAGCATGGAACAACAAGGGCAACGCCCTGGCTGCCCTGGGGCGCTATGAGGACGCTCTGCACGCCTACACCCAGGCCCTCGCCCTCCAGCTTGACATCCCCCAAGCGTGGTACGGTGTGGGTGTGACTCTCGCCTACCTCGGGCGCACCGCCGAAGCGGTAGAATGGCTGTGCCGGGCGTGGCGGGCCAGGGACAACCTCCCCGATAAGGGGGCAAGCCTGGAGGCAGCCCTCAAGGCCCTGGGGCGCTCCCCCCAGGACTGCGAAAAGGCATAACTTTACAGGGCCTCTCCCCAACCTGAAGCCTTCACCCCCGCGGCAGGCACCCGTGTACTCCCCTTGTGTAGACGCCCACCTGCACCTGCTGGCCCTCGCCTCCCGCCTGGTGGGGGTGGAGGTGGCTCCTCCCGCTGTGGTCAGCATCCCCGCCCTGCAGGAGTGCCTGCGCAGGTATGCCCAGACCTTTCCCCCGGGCCAGTGGATTCGGGGCTGGGGCTACGACGACTTCGCCCTGGGACGCCACCCCACTCGCCACGACCTGGACGCCGCCGCCCCCCACCATCCCGTCCGCCTGGTGCATCGCTCGGGCCACGCCTCGGTGCTCAACACCCTGGCCCTGCGCCTGGCCGGCATCTCCCGCGCCACCGACGACCCCCCCGAGGGCCTCCTGGAGCGCGACCTGGACGGCGAGCCGACAGGCGTGCTGGTGGGCCTAGAGGCGTGGCTGGACTCCCGCCTACCACCCCTGCCCCCCGACGCCCTAGACGAAGGCCTGCGCCGTGTCAACGCCCTCCTCGTCTCCCAGGGCATCGCCCTCGTCCACGACGCCACCCACACCAACGACCTGGAGCGCTTCCACCTCCTCCGGCGTGCCCAGGAGCGGGGCCTGCTCACAGTGGGTATCGTGTTCATGCCCGGCATTGCCCACCTGGAGGCCTTTGCGCGGGAGGGCCTACGCCCCGGCCCCGTGGGGAGGGGGATGGTCATCGGCCAGGCCAAGATTATGCTTACCCCCTCCACGGCGGGGCGTCTGCCCAGCCTGGCCGCACTCACCGAGCAGATAGCCGACGCCCCAAAACTCGGCTGGGCGGTGGCTATCCACGCCGTGGAGGAGGAGGCGGTGGCCCTGGCGGTGCAGGCCCTGCGCAGGGTCGGCCCCCCACCGGGACGCCAGCCCCACCGCATCGAGCACGCCGCCGAATGCCCTCCCCCCCTGGTACAGGAGATCAAGGCAGCGGGAGCATGGGTGGTAACCAACCCCCTGTTCCTCTACCACTCCGGCCCGCGCTATCGGGCCACGGTGCCCCCCGAAAAGATACCGTTCCTTTACCCCATCGGCTCCCTGTGGCGGGCGGGGGTGCCCCTGGCCTTCGGCTCCGACGCTCCCGTCACCCTCCCCGACCCTGCCCTGGGCATCCAGACGGCCGTGGAGCGCAAGGGGTATGATGGAGTCGCCCTCACCCCCGAGGAGAGCATCCCCCGGGAGGCAGCCCTCTGGGCCCACACCGTCGGGGGGTGGAGGGTGGCCGGCCTGGACGAGGGAGCCAACCCAGCGCTCTGGGGGTAGGATGGACATCGTGGTCATCGGCGGGGGGTGCTACGGCACCTACCACGCCGGCCAACTGCTGAAGGCGTGCCGGGCGGGGCGTCTGCAGGCGCGGGTCATCGTGGTAGACCGCAACCCCGCCTGTCGGGCCGTCCAGCGCCTAACGGGCGACCCCCACTTCGCCTTCATCTGCCAGGAGTGGGAGGCTTTCCTGCGCCCGTGGCTGTGGGCACCCCCGCCTGATGCCCACCTCGTCCCCGCCCCCTTCACCCCCCATTTGGCCCTGCGCTGGCTGGCCTGGGCAGTGCAGGAGGTTCTAGCGCCCTCCGCCCGGGTGATGGCCGAGCCTCTTCCCCTTCAGCCCCCCATCCCCTTCGTCTACCACGCCCCCGACGGGCAGACCTACGTCTCCTACGCCACCTGGCGCTGCCCCCCCACCTGCATCGAGCCGGACCTCTGCCCCCATACCCGTGGCGCGCGGGATTGGAGCCTGGCTCCCACCCTGGAGGCCTTCGCCCCCTCCCAGGAGGGGGTGCGCCAGTGGTGCATCTTCCCCGTGCGCCACCTGGCCTATGGCATCGCCACCATCCCCGCCCCCCTGTTCCCCCAGGCGCGAGACAGCTTGGTGCAGAGATTTCGCCAAGAGGGGCCTGTGCGGGCGCTGGTGGCCACCGTCTCCCACTGCCACGGGGTAGTGGGTGTGCTGCGGATAGAGCGGGCCTAGAGGGGAAACGCCAGGTACCTATCACCCGTATCGGGGAGGATGGTAACCACCCGCTTGCCCGCCCCCAGGGCTTGGGCCACCTTGAGTGCTGCCCACACATTCGCCCCCGACGAGATGCCCACCAGCAACCCCTCCTCCCGCGCCAGGCGTCCCATGGTGCGAATGGCATCGTCGTCGGTGACGGCTATGACCTCGTCAACGAGGGAGCGGTCCAAAATGGGGGGGACAAAGTCGGGGCCCAGGCCGGGGATGCCGTGATCCCCGGGGCGTCCTTTGGAGAGGAGGGGGGAGCGAGCCGGCTCCACCGCCACCAGGCGCACCTGGGGGTTGTGCTGGCGCAGGCACTGCCCCACGCCCGTGAAGGTGGCCCCCGTCCCTATCCCCGCCACGAAGGCGTCCACCTTCCCCTCGGCGGTCTGCAGGATCTCAGGGCCGGTGCCCTCCCGGTGGGCACGCACTCCAGAAGGGTTCTCAAACTGGCGGAGGAGGAAAAAGCCGTTGCGCTCGGCCAGTTGTGCGGCTACCTTATGGGCACCCGCCATCCCCTCCCCCCCACTGGTGAGGCGGATTTCGGCCCCGAAACGGGCCAAAAGACGCCGTCGCTCCAGGGGGGCCGTCTCGGGCATCACCAGCACCACCCGATACCCCTTCACTGCCCCCAGCAGGGCCAGGGAGACAGCGGTATTGCCCGCGCTGGCCTCCACCACCGTATCCCCGGGGCGCAGGCGCCCTTCTTTCTCGGCCTCCTCCAGAATGGCCCGCACCAGGCGGTCTTTGATGCTCCCCCCGGGGTTGCGCCCCTCCACCTTCACCCACACCTCTGCCGACCCCGCCCCTGGCAAACGCCGCAAGGGGATCATAGGGGTATTGCCGATGAGGTCCAACACACTGGCGGCGCGCAGGGGCATAGCCCTTATCCCCTTGGGATTCGCCCTTATGATAGCGCAGGGCGCCGTGGGGAGCACGGGGGTTTAGTGGGCACGCCCCAGAGCCAGCAGGGCCAGGCGCTGTTCGTAGCGCAGGGCCTCCTCCATTGGCAGGTCAGCCCCGCGCCCCAGGGATTCCTTCAAGAGAGCGACGGCCTCCACGGGAAGGCGAGCGAGGGCGCGGGCGAGGGCATACCCCTCCGCCAGGTGCTGGCCCTTAGGCACTACCCTCTGCACCACACCCCACGCCCACGCCTCCCGGGCCGACAGGCGCCGGTTTGTCAGCAGCATCTCCAGGGTGCGGGAGGGGCCGATGTGGCGGGGCAGGGTCTGGGTGCCCCCCGCAGCGGGGATCATGCCCAAGGCCACCTCGGGCATACCGAACACCGCATCTTCCCCAGCCACGCGCAGGTCGCACAGGAGCGCCATCTCCACCCCCGAGCCGAGGCACCAGCCGTGGATAGCACAGACAAAGGGCTTGGGGATGCTCGCCCAGGTCTCCCACACGGGGCGGATGAAGCGCACCCAGCGGGCGATCACCTGCGAAGGGGCAGTGCCGAACTCGGTGAGGTCCGCTCCGGCGCAGAAGCCCCGCTCCCCCGCCCCGCACACCACCACCACCCGCACCTCCGGGTCATCCCGCAAAGCGTGCAGGACCTCCCACACCTCGTCCCGCATCTGGATGTTGTAGGCATTGATCACCTGGGGACGCCACAGGGTCAGGGTGGCCACACCCTCCTCTTTGGTGAAGCGGATGGTCTGGAAAGCGCTCATCGGCGTCCCCTCTGCTGGCGGCGGCGGAGCCACACCTCTACCGCCCCCAAGGCTCCCCCCATCAGCATCCCCAGCAGAGCAAACCCCACGGCCATCCCCACCGAGCGGAACGCCACCCACCCCACCACCAGGTTCACCACAAACCCCGTCCCCATAGCAATGACCAGAATACGCACCCACCTACCTCCCTTCGTAGGTCGGACGGCGTCGCTCCACAAAGGAGCGGATGCCCTCGGCGCGGTCGCGGGTGCTCTGGAGGATGATGTTCAGGTCGGCCTCCAGGCGCAGGGCGTGCTCTAAGGGCAGGTCTAGCCCCTGCCACACGGCCTCTTTGGCGTAGCGTGCGGCGATGGGGGCCATCTGGGCCAGAGCGTGGGCGAGGGTGCGGGCCTCCTGCGGCAAGGCCTCGGGAGCCACGACGCGGTGCACCAGCCCCAGGCGGAGGGCCTCCGCTGCGTCCACCTCCCGCCCGGTGAGGAGCATGTCCTGTGCCCAGGCGCGCCCCACGATGCGGGAGAGGCGTTGGCTCCCTCCGTCCCAGGGAAGAAGTCCATAGCGCAGGTGAGGCATCTGGAACACGGCCCTGGTGCTGGCCAGGCGCAGGTCGCACGTCAGAAACAGCTCCAGCCCCAGGCCGATGGCAGGGCCGTTGGCCGCCCCGACCACCGGCTTGGGGAATGCCTGCAGGAGCCGTCCCGCCTGCCACTCCTGCAGGTGGCGGACCGCCTGGGTGGGGTCGCTGGGAAGGGGCAACAGCCCCGGTGGAGGAAACGGCCCTGCCGAGAACACCGCCCCCTCCCCCTGCACCAGCACCACCCGCACCCCCTCATCGTGGGCCAAAGCATCCAGGGCGTCGCCCAAGGCGTGCACCAGCGGGGGGTCAATGGGGTTGCCCTCCTGGGGGCGGGCAAGGGTGAGGAGAGCCACCGCCCCCTCTCGCTCCTGGCGCACCACCGGGGCCATGCCCCCCTCCTACGCCGTCGAGGCGACCCCCTCCCGCTCCAGGGCGGTCAGCAGCGCCTCCACCTTTTGGCGAATGGCCTCGCGGATGGCGCGCACCTCGGGGAGGGGACGCCCTTTCGGGTCGGGAAGGCCCCAATCCTCCACCTCCTTCAGCAGGAGGGCGGGGCACGCCTGGGCGTCCACGGCGCACCCCATCACCACCACCCGCCGTGCCCCACGCACCAGTGCATCGGTGAGCAGTTGCGGGCGCTCCCCCGACAGGTCCAGCCCCACTTCGGCCATCACCTGCACCACCTCGGGGTGGAGACGGGTGGCGGGCTCGGTGCCCGCTGCTAGAGCGCGGAAGGGCAGCCCCCTCTGCTGAGCCAAGTGGTTGAACAGGGCCTTGGCCATCTGGCTCCGCCCGGCGTTATGGACGCAGACGAACAGCACATCGGCCATACAGCTCCTTACGGCTTGGCGGGGCGGAAGTAGGGGATAGTAACCTCCTCCGTGGCCTTCCGGAACACCACCTCCACAGGCATGCCGATGTGCACATCCTGGGGCTTGCAGTCCACGATGTTGGTGAACATTCGCACCCCCTCCTCCAGTTCCACCAGAGCCAGCACATAGGGCACTTCCTCGGCATAGCCGGGAGAGCGGTTCTGGTAGGTGATGGTGAAGGTATATACCTTCCCCTTGCCCGAGGCCTTGACCCACTGGGGAGGCTCGGCAGCCCAGCAGTGGGAGCAGAAGCCGCGGGGGTAGAACTGGTACTTCCCGCACTTGGCGCACCTCTGGATGAGCAGTTCCCCCCGCTTACAGGCCTCCCAAAAGGGGCGGGTCTCCCCGCTAATGGCGGGGAGGAGCTTCTTATATTGCTGCGGTGCGGTGGTCATCGGGCGTCCTCCTGGGGAATTAGTCGCGGCCGAGGATCACGGTGCCCCCGCTGTGGCGGGAGCCCAAAGCCCCCCCTGTGCCGTGGCACAGGGCAATAGAGGGGGGTTCGGAGCGGTTACGGCGGGCGTGCACCTGGCGGGGTGTGCCGGCGTAGTCGCCCCGCAGTTGCTTGGTGGCCTCAATGAGCAAGAAGATGCCGCGCATGCCCGGGTGGTTACTGGAGAGGCCGCCCCCGTCGGGGTTGGTAGGCATCTCCCCGTCAATGCGTAGGCGCCCCCCGCTCACGAAGGCTCCCCCCTCCCCCCGCTTACAGAACCCCAGGTTCTCAAAGGTCATCAGCACCGTGATGGTGAAGGAATCGTAGATCATACACATATCAACATCCTGGTGGGTAACGCCGGCCATGCGGAAGGCCTGGGGGGCCGATTGGTAAGCGGCCATCTCCATCAGGTCGCGCCAGCCCCCGCCCTGGTGGGCGATGCTCTCCCCCACTCCTAGCACCCACACGGGCTTCTTCTTCGCCGAGCGGGCCAGGGACGGGGAGGCCACCACCACCGCCCCACCCCCATCGGAGATGACACAGCAATCCAACAGGTGCAGGGGAGACGAGATCATCCGCGAGGTGAGCACATCCTCCACCGTGATGGGGTCGCGATACATCGCGTGGGGGTTCATGGAGGCGTGGTAGCGCATAGTAACGGCGATCTCGGCCAGTTGTTCGGGCTTGGTGCCGTATTCGTGCATATGGCGCTGGGCCACCATGGCGTACAGGCCCACCGTGGTGGTGCCGTAGATGTCCTCGAAGGAGTCGGGGACGGGGGCGATGCGGGCCTGGCCCCAGCGGGTGGCCCCGCCAGTGCCCACGGCCACACCCCCCGAGCGCGCCGTGCTCCCATAGGCGATGACAGCACACTGAATGCGTCCCGCGGCGATGGCCGTCAGGGCGTGGGAAAGGTGAAACTCAAAGGAACCGCCCCCTACATTGGTGCTGTCCACCCAGCGAGGGTAGAGGTTCAGGTAATCGCACAAGCCATAGCCGGTGATCCCGGGGGGCATGGCCGCCACAAAAAGGGCGTCCACATCCTTCTTCTCCAGCCCGGCGTCGTTCAAGGCGCCGATTATGCTCTCGGCGATGATCAACTGCTCACTCTTGTCGGGAGCGTAGCGGGTGGGGTGTTCGTAAACCCCCACAATCGCAGCCGCACGGCGCAAATCCATGCAAGCCTCCTGCACAGCGATATCAGCGGTCGGGCCAGGGGTAGTGTAGCCTCACGCTCCTACTGTGTCAAGGCGCAGAGGGGGGCGCGCCAAGCCCCCGAGGGTAGGGGAAAAACCCCCATTCCCTGAGGCAGACCCCGTCGGCGAAGGAGATGTAAAGGTGCAGGCCAGAGAATATCTTGCGATTTTCGTTACAAAACCTTTGGCCTGGAGCCCGGGCTGTCCCCCAAAACCATGAGACGGTTTTCGTCGCCTTCCTCCTGGCCTCCTGGGACTGTTTTTAGTAATTTGACGAATATCGTCGCTTTGCTCTACCCTGGGCATGGAACGGCCCCCCAGGGCCGTGCCCCGCCCCCCAGGGCGGGAAGGAGGCAACCCATGATGCTGTGGAGGAAAGAGCATAAGATTATAGCCGACGAGAAGACCTTGAAGGGGGGCATAGCCCTGCCCCCTATCTTAGCCCAGGAACTGCTGGGGCGTCCCCTCCCCTTCGGGCACAAGGCGGCGGCGGTGGCTGACCAGGAGGTGGCCATCTACACCACCCCCGACGACCAGACCCTAGACATCCTGGTCCTCACCCCCCGCTAAATCGGGTCCCACACCCCTCTCCACGCGAGGCCACAGCAGGGGCGGACACCAGCGTCCGCCCCTGTGTGTGGAGCACACCCCAGGGACACACGGAACACCCCCCCACCACAGTCGGCCCACCCCAAGGCCCTCTGCCACGCCCGACCCCTCACCCACCCCCCTTGCTCGGCAAGCGCACCCCCCACAGAGAGGAGCACACAGTGAGGCCCTCTTCCAACCCCTTGACAGAACCACAGACGGGGGCTATAACAGTAGCGGGCCGAAGGCCAGGAGGTTACGGCACACCCCTGTGGAGGTATCTGAATGACCCAAGCCTCTCTGGAATCGGTTTTGACCCCCGAAGTCAAGGCTATGATAGGCGTCAAGGGTGAAATAGTGGAATGTTGGGGCACTGTAGACGAGGAGTACCTGCGCCGTTTCATCCAGGCCATTATGGACCCCGACCCCCTCTATTGGGACGAGGAGTACGCCCGCGCCAGCCGTTATGGTGAACGCATCACCCCCCCGATTATGGTCAGTTACCTGCCCAACCGACTCCCCCCAGGGGAGGAGGACCCCGTCACCCGCGCCTTCCGGGAGAACCCCATGTCCGACGGCATCGGCGGCGTGCGCCAGCGGGGCGGCCTCCCCCCCATCCCCACCAAACTGGTGCGCATCCTTAACGCCGGCAACGACATAGAGGTCTACAAGTTCCCCAGCATCGGCGACAAAATCCGCTACCAGAGCATGTATAAAGATATCCAAGCCCACATCGGGCGCGATGGCACCCCCTTCCTCACCGTCGTCACCGAAACCCGCTACTGGAACCAGAAGGGCGAACTCCTCTGCATCACCCGGGCCGCCACCATCCGTCGCTAACCTCACCCCCCACAGGAGAAAGAGCATGGCACTCCCCCTGGAGCAACTCCTCAAATTGCCTCCCGAAGAGATGCTCAAACACAACGAGAAGCCCACCGTGGAACAACTGCGCACCCAACAACAGCGCTACTACGAGGATGTTACCGAGGGCATGGAACTGCCCAAATACATCTACGGCCCCATGACGCCCACCCACATCTTCCGCTGGAGCGCCGCCATTGAAAACTGGCACCGCATCCACTATGACCTGGCCTTCGCTACTCACCACGACCGCCTCCCCAGCATCCTTGTCCAGGGCTCCTGGAAGCAGAGCATCATCCCCTCCTACCTGAAGGACTGGGTGCGCCCCAACGGCTGGTTCTGGAAAGCCAGCTTCCAGCACCGCGCCATGCTCGTCCCCGGCGACATCCTCATCGTCTGGGGCAGAGTCATCAAAAAGTACGTGAAGGAGGGGATGGGCTTCGTGGACCTGGAGATCGGCATGAAGAACCAGGACGGAATTGAAAGTATGCCCGGCACCGCCACCGTCGTCCTCCCCCTCCGCGGGGGGAAACCCATCCCTTACCCCTTCATCCCGCCCAAGGAGTAGACCGTGCCACGCTTCCTCGCTATCGTGAACGCCCCGGGAATCACCGAAGCCCAGTTCCGCAACGCCCTAGACCAGGTGCGTAAGTGGCGCATCGACCCCCGCCACACCATCCTCCGCGCCTCCTGCATCCTCTCCCAGGGACGCATCGTGCTGGAGTGCGACGGCCCCGAGCAGGCCCCCCTGGAGAAGTGGCTCCAAGAGCGGGGCTGGCAGGCAGAGGTCATCCATAAGGTAGACCTAGTGCACGACGGGGGCTATATCTGGAAGGTGTAGGCGGGCATTACCCCTCTACCCCGAGGCGCCGGCGATACTCGGGGTCCCAGAAAGCCAGCGCCCCCCTCCGCACCATCTCCTCGGGCGACACCCGGGGCTCCAACCGGGCATCCCGAGGCACCTGGGCAATAATCCCCTCCTTCTCCAAGTCGCGGACAGCCTCGGGCGTCAAGCCCAGAAGCCCCACCAGGATTGCCTCGTTATGCTCCCCCAATCGGGGGGCCGGCCCTTGGATGCGTGCCGGGATGGTGGCCGCCTTAAAGGGACGGCCGATCAGGGGACGCCGCCCCATCCCCCGCTCCGGCGGATACTCCACACACTCCAGGAAGCCCCGCGCCGCGTAGTGCGGATCGAGATGGATATCCCGGGCATGGAACACGGGGCCAGCCGGGATGCCCACCGCCTGCAGACGCTCTATCAGGTCGTCGCGGTCGTGCCCGCGTGTCCACTCGGCGATCAGGGTATCCAGGGCGTCGTGGTTCTTCAGACGGGAGAGGGAATCGACGAAGCGGGGGTCGTGGGCCAGGTGGGGCTTGCCCATCAGGTCGCACAGAGCGCGCCACTGGGCATCGGTGCCCACAGAGAGGACAATCCACTGGTCATCGCCCCGGGCGGGGTAGACCCCCTGGGGAGCCCGGAAGGGGTGACGGTTGCCCATGCGCGGGGCCACCCGCCCGTTGCCGATGTAATCCATCAGAAACTCCGAGAGAAACATCACCCCACACTGGTACATCCCGATGTCTATCCACTGGCCCTGGCCGGTGCGCTGGCGCAGGCGCAACGCCGCTGCCACGGTGAACACGGCCGTCCACGACGCCAGAAAGTCCACAAAGGATTGCCCTGCTTTGGAGGGCGGGCCGCCAATGTAGCCCGTAACGCCGCAATGGCCGTGGGTGGCCTCCTGGGTGGTGGCTTGGGCCGGGTAGTCAGAGTAGGGGCCGTCGCCGTGCCCGTAGCCCGTGTTGGAGACCATAATGACATCGGGGCGCAGTTTGCGCAGGTTGGGGTAGTCCAGCCCCCACCCCTTCATCACGCGGGGCGTGTAGTTCTCCATCACCACATCGGAAATTTTCACCAACTCGGCGAACAGGGCGCGCCCAGAGGGCTTGCTCAGATCCAGGGTCAGGGACATCTTCCCCCGGTTGAGCACATTGTAAATGGAGGAGCGATTCCACCAGTCCTCTCCGGGGATGTTCTCGGGGAAGGCCCCGCTCAGCGCCCCCACGCGGGTAACATCAATGCGCCCGGGGCCCTCCACCTTGATGACCTCGGCCCCCAAGTCAGCCATCAGCCCCCCCGCATAGGGCAGAGCGAACACATAGGTGGAATCCAGCACCCGCACACCACTGAAGGGGAGGCGTTCCATACCAGCACCCTCCTAAATGGCCCCCACCTGGCGCATGCGCACCAGGTCTTCCCGGCTGTAGCCCAACTGCCCGCAGTAGACCTCGGCGTTATGCTGGCCCAGGAGGGGGGCAGGACGCCGCAACGCATACGGGGTGGCGGAGAGGTTGCACAGCACCGCCGGCACCTTCACCCGCCCCATCACCGGATGCTCCACCTCCCGGTAGAACTGGCGGGCCGCCAGTTGGGGGCACTCCACGAGGTCCCGAGCATCCTGCACGATACCCGCCAGAATGCGCCGTCGCGCCGCCTCCCGGAAGATATCCCACCGCCCGCGCTCCTTGATAGCATCCAACACCAAAGCGTCCACCTCCTCCCCGTGCACCCGCCGCCCCTCGGTGGTAGCGAAGCGAGCGTCCTTCAGTTCGGGCTTCCCCAAAAAGTCGGCGATATCGTCCCAGGTGGCTCCGCCCCCCGTCTGCAGAATCACCCACCCATCCTTGCAGGGCATGGGGTTTGCCAGCATGGTGCCTTGGGGCGGGCGTCGCCCCGGCACACCCCCCATAAAGGCGTAAATGGGCAGGGTGCTCACCAGAGTGGAGGCCACCACCTCGGTGATGGAGATGTCCAGGTGGTGCCCCTGGCCCGTGGTGCTGGCCGACAGGAGGGCCACCGCGGTGGCTGCTGCCCCGAAAAGGCCTGCGTCATACTGGGCCTGGTTGCCCCCGTGCTTGAGGGGCTCCCGGTCGGCCGTCCCGCTGATAAACATGATGCCCGACATGGCGTAGGCGACAATCTCCTCGCCGGCGAAGCGACTATAGGGGCCTGTCTGCCCGAAGGGCGTAATAGAGGTGAGCACCAGGCGGGGGTTGCGCTCGGCCAGGCGGGGATAGTCCAGCCCCAAACGCCCCAAATACCCCGGCGGGAAGCTCTCCACCACCACATCTGCACGCTCCACCAGCTCCAGGAACAAGCGCTGCCCCAGAGCCGTCTCCAGGTTCAGGGTGATGCCCCGCTTGTTCAGGTTCAGCACCAGGAAAAAGAGGCTCTTTTCGGGATGGGGATCGTCGTGCAGGAAGGGGCCGGTGTGGCGGAGGGGGTCTCCCGCAGGGGGCTCAACTTTGAGCACCTCCGCCCCGTAGTCGCCCAATAGGCGAGCGCAGAAGGGGCCGGCGATGCCCTGGGACAGGTCTAGGACAGTAACGCCTTCCAGCAGACCAGCAGGCATGGCGGTGGTTACCTATCACGGGGAAGGAGGGGTGTCTACCCCTCCTTCCCCTCCACCAGTGTAGGGCGAGGCTTTTTTGAGGTGCTAGCCCCGCATAGTATCGGGGCGCTGGGGACTGCGAATGGGCTCCCGCCAGGGGCTAATCCCTCCTTCATAGACCTTGGGCCCCTTGAGGAAGTGCTTGGCCTGCTCAAAGGTCTCGATGAAGGGGGCGTTGGGGTCATAGAGGCGGTCGTGGGTGGGGCGGGGGCCCGCCTTGGAGACATGCCCCAGGGCAGGACGCCCCGTAACCTCCTCCAGCATCCAGACGCATTCAATCAGTTTATCCAGGTTCACGCCCATATCAATGCCCATATCCTGGAGCATATGCATCACATCCTCGGTGGGCATCTGGCCAGTGGCGCGCCCATTCCCACAGTAGGGGCATCCCCCAATCCCCCCGATGGTGCCATCAATCTGCAGGGTATCCCGATCGGCGTCCAGGACACGCAGGGCGGCGTAGGCACTGGTGAGGGCCATGCCCCGGGCGTTGTGCAGGTGGAGGTTGAAGGTGGTGATGGAGGGCCACCTCTCCTTGATGGCCCAGATTTGCGCCTCCACCACATCGGGCCGGCACCAACTCATAGGGTCCCCCAGGAACACATGGGTCACGGGGATTCCCGCCTGCTCCCAGAGGCGATACTGACGCTCCAGCAGGGCCATGCGCTCGTCCTGGGTGAAGGGCCCCACGAAATTGGAGCCCCACGCTGCGTTCACCCCGATGCCCGCCTGCTTGGCCCCGGCTTCCTGAGCACGGGCGACGACCTGGGGCCACTGCTGAATTTCGTCCTCCTGGGTGCGGTTCCAGTTGCGCCGCACGAACACATCACACATGTGGCACATGGTGCTCGGCACCTCCCGCTCCAGGGTCAGGGGCGGGCTGAACTTGCGGGCCTGCTCCTGATAACGCCCCGGGGCCACCAAGGCCGTGAACTTCACCCCAGGGGGCGGGGGCTTGATGCGAGAGACGATCTCCTCTATGCGCGCCATTTGGGGCGTATAGCGGGGGCTCACAAAGGAACCGATGACGATAGTCTTCAGCCCCGTCTGCGCAAGGGCGTCGATCAGGGCCACCTTATCTTCCACCGGGATGTTCATGTCCTCAATCTGCATCCCCTCCCGCATCCCCTCCTCTTTGTATTCCACCCGGGGCCACTTCCGCTGAGCCATACAACCCTCCTTCTGCCATTTTTTACCGCGTGCCGCGGGAATCTACCCTTTGGGCTTCTCCAGATAGACCTGGGGGGCAGAGAGGAACTTACTGCGGCACTCCACCCCACAGAAATAGAACCACTGGCCGTTGTAGAACATCCGCGTGCCTTTCTCGGCGGTGATTTCGGCGGCACCGAACATGGTCATCCCGCTGGCCTGCTGAACGGCCTTCTCATCTATCTCCTTGCCACAGACGGGGTCCCGAGCCATAGGACGCCTCCCTCTGCCTGGTTGCGGGGTGTCTTATACAGAACTGGAGATCGCCTCGGACGGGGAGACCCCTAACCGCACAGGGCCGGGGGTATCCAGCAGGGCACGGGCGACCCGTGCCCGATGTTCAAAGGTAGTGCCCAGGCGCATGGTCCAGGCCGCCACCCGCCGATACCACAGGTGCAGGGGGAACTCCTCTATGAAGCCGATGCCCCCGTGAATCTGCTGGGAGGAGCGCACCACAGCCTGACACTTCTCGTTGCAGAAGGCCTTGGCCTGGGACACCTCCACGCTAGCGGGCAGACCCTCCCCCAACCGCCACAGGGCCTCATAGGTCAGGAGCTGGCACCCGTCCAGCCAGATGAGCATATCAGCCATCAGGTGCTGGAGGGCCTGGAAGGAGCCGATGGGGCGCCCGAAGGCGATGCGCCGTTTGGAATACTCCCACGCCATCTCGGCATCCTTGCGGGCAGCGCCCACCATCTGGGCGCACAGCAAAGCAGTGGCCCGGTCCAGCATCTGCTCAATGATGGGCCACCCCCCGTGCACCGCCCCCACCACCCCTGTGCGGGGCACCCGCACCCCCGCAAAGGTAACCTGGAACTGCTTGTCCCGCGCCAGGGTGATGAGGGGCGTCAGGGAGATACCAGGGGCCTTGGTGGGCACCAGAAAGAGGGTGAGGCCGGCCGCCTCCGACGACGGGGGGGCGGTCCGACACGCCACCAAACAGTAATCAGCAATGTGAAAGTTGTCCACAAACACCTTGCTCCCCGTGAGGAGGAAGCCATCCCCTTGGGGAACAGCCTGCATCTGCACCGCCTCGGGCACCAGGCGGGGGTCGGCCTCCTGGAAGGCCCAGGTGAGAATCACCTCCCCCCGGGCCACGGCGGGGAGGATAGTCCGCTTCTGCTCGGGGGTGCCATCGCGGGCGATGGTCAGGGCGGCGGTCATAGTGGAGTGGAAGGGCACGGGGGCGATGGCGCGCCCGATTTCCTCCATCACCAGGCCCAAATGGGTGAGGGGCAAGCCTGCCCCCCCGTATTCCTCGGGCAGGGCCAAGCCCAGCCACCCCAACTCGGCCATCTTCCGCCACAGGTCGGGGGAATAACCCTTCTCGTCCTTCTCCATAGCCCGCACCAGGGAGACGGGGCATTCCCGCTCCAGCACCTCCCGGGCGGAGCGTCGGAGCATCTCCTCTTCTTCATTGGGCAGGACATCCATAGCCTTTCCCCTTACAGCAATGGTGGGAGGTGATACGGAGATCCGTCAGCCACGGGGCAGGCCCAAACCGCGACGGGCCACCTGATCGCGCATGACCTGGACGCTCCCGTGGTTGATGCCCGACTGGAAGGCCCCCAACAGGTTGTGGGCGAAGATGCCCTTCTCAATGTTGAGGGGGGAGCCGTTCATCAGCTGGGCATAGGGGCCGAGGATTTGGGCGATAGTCTCGGTGGTGCGCACGCCGTGCTCGGGTGCCCACACCTTTTCGGCCGAGCCTTCATAGGTGAAGTTCCCGCCCCGCTCCACGATGGCCATACTCCGCAAGGTCATCAGGCGGCACACCTGGGCCTCTATCCACAGCTCGGCGATGCGGTCGCGGATGGCGGGGTCGCTTCCTATCCTGCGGGCGACGGGGTGGCCGTTATCCCGGTGGGCCTTGGCCCAGTTGATGATGTCCTCATCCCGCTTCACCGAGATGAGGTAGCGCCATGCCCCCACCCGGTCCAGGTTCAGGCCCGCCGCCCCGATATACCAGCCCTGGTTCTCCGGCCCCAGGCGGCACGACACGGGCACCCGCACATTGTCAAAGAACACCTCGTTAGTGCGGGCAGTGCCGTAGGTGGTGCCCCGGGGGGCACGGGGGTTATTCTGAATGGTCCACAAGGGGCGCACCGTGATGCCGGGGGTATCCATAGGGACGATAAGGATGGAGATGCCCCGATGCCGTTCGGCGTTGGGGTCGGTGCGCACCATCATGTAGATGTGCGTAGCGTAGTGGGCAGCCGAGGTGAACATCTTCTGGCCGTTGATGATGTAGAAGTCCCCGTCCCGCACGGCGCGACACTGCAAGCCGGCCAGGTCGGCCCCGGCCTGGGGCTCGGTGAAGCCCAGGGCGAAGACGAACTCCCCCTTCAAGATGCGGGGGATGTAGTACTTCTTCTGCTCCTCGGTGCCGGCGGCCAGGATGGCGGGCACCCCGCTCCCCACCACCTCAATGGGGATGCCAGCGCGGGCGAACTCCTCCTCCACCAGGTATTGGTCTACTCGGCTCCCCCCCTGGCCCCCGTACTCCTTGGGGACGGCGATGCCGATCCACCCCCGCTCATAGATCTTACGGCGCAGTTCTAGGTACCGGGGGCCGCGCCCGGCGTCAGCCCCCTCATCCTCGAGCTCCTGCAATACCTCCGGAGTCACATGCTCCCGAATAAACGCCCGCACCTCCTCAATCAGGGCCTTCTGCTGGGGAGTCCATTCGAACCGCATAGAGATTTCTCCTCGCCGTCTCGCTTCTCATCACACCCTCTTGGCACACCTCACCCTCAGGCAACCTGCGCCTCTAGCATAGCACAGGGCAAGGCTCTGTCAAGGACAAGGGAGGGGCCTAGCGCCCCCGCACCTTGGGGTCCTGCACATCCCGCCGGGCATCCCCGACCAGGGTGAAGCCCAGCGCCAGCAGGCATGGCCGCCCCGGGGAAGATGACAAGCCACCGAGCGGTCTGGGCGAACTGCTGGGTACCGCCCGTGAGCATACGCCCCCAGGAGGAGTGGGGCGGGGGCACCCCCCAGCCCCAGAAAACTGAGGGGGCTCCCACAGGATGGGGTTGCCCACCTGCACCGCCTCCACGATGAGAAGGGGGCCACCACAGTGGGGAGCACATGCAGGGCCATAGTGCCCCGGTGGCTGGCCCCGACGGCCCGCCGCCTCTCCATACACATTCCCGCTTGACCGGCAGCACCGCCACGCATAGCACCCCCGTGGGGGGCGACGATGCGGGTTTCCCCTAAGCCCGTCCGCCCACCTGCCCCAATAGTCACAGCCACGCTAAAGAGCCCTAGCGCTCCCACGGGGTCTTCCAGACACGATGTCAAGAGGTACGGGGGCGGGACTTTTTCGCGGGCCTGGCGGGCCGGCAGGGGCTTCTGCTAGAATAGGGTTACCCCTGCGGTGCTCCATCTTCACCCCAAGGAGGGAGCATGGGCGACAGCCAGAGCACTGCATCAATTGCCCCCGGCAAGCACCGCACCCTCGGCCTCACCCCCGAAGACCTCCTGGACATGTACGCCAAAATGGTGCTCACCCGTGTTCTGGACCAGCGGGTGTGGGCCCTCAACCGCCAGGGGAAGGTGGCTATCGTCGGCTCCTGCACCGGCCACGAAGGGGCTCAGGTGGGGGCCATCTGGGCGATGGACAGAACCCGCGACCTCTTCTTTACTTTCTACCGCGACCTGTGCGCTCTGCTCACCCTGGGCATTACCCCCAAGGAGATGCTTTTGGGCTACATGGCCAAAGCGGGTGAACCCATGAGTGGGGCGCGCATGTTCCCTGGGCACGGCGTTTACCCCAAGTATCGGGTCATCAACCTCTCCAATGTGGTGGGGGCCCAGATGACCAAAGCTGTCGGCGCAGCCCTGGCCGCCAAGATACGCAAAGACCCCACCGTCGTCTTCGTCTCCTTCGGCGACGGTGCCACCAGCCAGGGGGAGTGGCACGAGGCCCTCAACTTCGCTGGGGTGCATCGTCTGCCCATCCTCTTCTTCTGCCAGAACAACCGCTGGGCCATCTCCGTCCCCCAGCATAAGCAGATGGCCATCCCCGATGTGGCCATCCGCGCCCAGGGGTATGGCTTCCCCGGCGTGGTGGTGGACGGCACAGACCCTTTAGAGGTGCTGAAGGTCACACGGGAGGCGGCTCAACGGGCGCGGAGTGGGGGTGGCCCCACCCTTATCGAGGCTAAGGTGGAGCGCCTCATGCCCCACACCAGCGACGACGATGACCGCCGCTACCGCCCGAAGGACGACCTGGAAAAGGCCAAGGCCCGCGACCCCATAGAGCGCTTCCGCACCTACCTGCAGAGCGAGGGCATCCTCACCGAGAGCCAGGACAAGGCTATCTGGACGCGGGCGCAGGCCGAGGTGGACGAGGCCACCGAGGTCGCCGACAAGGCCCCCTATCCCGACCCCTCTACCCTGCTGGACCACATGTGGGCCACCCCGCCCGGCCGCCAGGGGGTGTAACCATGCCGGTGAAGACGGTTCTGGAGGCCATCCGCGACGCTATGCGGGAGGAGATGCGCCGCGACCCCCGCGTCATCATCCTGGGAGAGGACATCGGGCGACGGGGGGGCGTGTTCTTGGCCACCGAGGGGTTCATTGACGAGTTCGGCGAGGAGCGGGTGATTGATACCCCCCTGGCCGAGGCGTCTATCGTGGGCATCGCCGTGGGGGCCGCCCTCAACGGCCTGCGCCCCATCGCCGAAATCCAGTTCACCGACTTCATCTGGCCCATCGTCAACCAACTGGTGGGGGAGGCTGCCCGCCACCACTACGGCACCAACGGCCAGGTGCGTGTCCCCATCGTTGTCCGCTCCCCCTATGGGGGCATGGTGCGGGGGGGCCTCTACCACTCTCAGAGCGCCGAGGGCTTCTTTTACCATTGCCCCGGCCTGAAGGTCGTTTGCCCCTCCACCCCCTACGACGCCAAGGGCCTGCTCAAATCGGCCATCCGCGACGATGACCCTGTCCTGTTCTTTGAGCACAAGCGCACCTACCGCACCGTGCGGGGCGAGGTCCCTGACGGCGACTACACCATCCCCATCGGCGTCGCCGATGTGAAGCGGGAGGGGCGCGACCTCTCGGTGTTCTCCTATGGCCTTACCCTGCACTACTGCCTGCAGGCCGCCGAGGCCCTGGCCAAAGAGGGCATCCAGGTAGAGGTTGTGGATCTGCGCACCGTCAAGCCCCTGGACAAGCAGTCCATCCTGGCCTCGGTGAAGAAGACGGGGAGAGCCCTCATTGTGCACGAGGACAACCTGACAGGGGGCGTGGGGGCCGAGGTGTCTGCCATTATCGCCGAGGAGGGGTTCACCGACCTGGACGCCCCCATCCGCCGTCTGTGTGGCCCCGATGTGCCCGCCATGCCCTTCGCCCCCACCCTGGAGCAGGCCTTCATGCCCACCACCGAGAAGATCATCGAGGCCATGCGCAACCTGGCCCGCTATTAGCGCGGGGGAGGCTCGCCCTATGCCTGTGCGCATTGAACTCCCCCATGTGGGGGAATCGGTAACCGAAGGGGTCATCCAGAAGTGGCTCAAACAGCCGGGGGAAAGGGTCAAGAAGTACGAGCCCCTGGCAGAGGTGGTTACCGACAAGGTAACGATGGAGTTCCCCTCGCCGGTGGACGGGGTGTTGGTGCGCCACTTGGTGCCCGAGGGGGCCACCGTCCCCATGGGGAGCGCCATTTGCGAGATAGAGACGGCCGAAGCCCCTGCGCCGGCTGCGCCCCCTGCGCCCAAGCCCCCCCCCGCCGTGATGGAGGAGCCGTCCCCCAGCATGGTGCTGGGGCCGACGGGCCTACGCCCGCGGGAGGAGCCTGCGCCCACCCCCCCTGCTCCCACGGCAGGGCGGGAGCGCCCACCCCTCTCCCCGGTGGTGCAGCGCCTGGTGGCCGAGCACGGCATTACCCCGCAGGAACTCGAGAGCATTCAGGGCACGGGCCTGGGCGGGCGCATCACCAAGCAGGACATCCTGCGCTACCTGGAGGCCCGTTCTGCCCCCACCCCTGCGCCCGCTCCCGCCGCCCCGCCTGCACCCATTCCCGCTTCCCCACCCCCAGCCCCCGCCCCGGCCCGCCCCACCCCGGGGGCCGATGAGGAGGTGGTGCCCCTCACCCCCGTGCGCCGCACCATCGCCGAGAACATGGCCCGCGCCGCACGGGAAATCCCCATGGCCTGGAGCATGGTGGAGGTGGATGTCACGGCCCTGGCCCGCTGGCGGGAAACCATCAAGGACGAGTTTGAGCGGAAGGAGGGGGTGGAACTCACCTTCCTCCCCTTTGTGGTGAAGGCGGTGGTGGAGGCCCTCAAGGAGAACCCCCTGGTCAACGCCACCTGGGGAGGGGACAAGATCATCCTCAAAAAGCGCATCCACATCGGCATTGCGGTGGCGGCACCCCAGGGGTTGGTGGTACCCGTCATTCACGACGCTGACCGCCTCAGCATCGCCGGCCTGGCCAAGGCTATTCACGACAAGGTCCAGCGGGCGCGGGCCAACCGCCTTACCCTGGACGATGTGCATGGGGGCACCTTCACCGTCAACAACACGGGGGCATTAGGCTCGGTGCTCTCCCAGGCCATCATCAACTACCCCCAGGCGGCCATCCTCACCACCGAGCGGGTGGTCAAGCGCCCCGTGGTGGTGGACGACGCCATCGCCATCCGCCATATGATGAACATCACTGTTACCTTTGACCACCGTATCTTGGACGGGCATCAAATAGGGGCCTTCACCCAGGCGGTGAAGCGCCGCCTGGAGAGCATGGGCCCCCAGACACCCCTTTACTAGAAGGGTATCCCACCTATGCGTTTGTCTTCCCCCCTGTGGGTCGCCGACCTGGGGACCATGCCCTACCGCCCCTGCTGGACACTTCAGCACAGGCTTCTGGAGGGGCGCGCCCAGGGACGGGTGGGCGACCTCCTTCTGCTGGTGGAGCATCCCCCCGTCATCACGCTAGGGCGCAGAGGCACCCTGGATGATGTGCGGGTGCCCCTGGAAGCCCTCTCCATCCAGGGTGTAGAGGTGATTCCCGTAGACCGCGGCGGCCAGGCCACCTTCCACGGCCCCGGCCAACTGGTGGGCTACCCCATTATCCACCTGCGGGAACGGGGCCTGGGGCCGGTGGCCTTCGTCCGCCTGCTGGAGGAGGCCCTCATCACCGCCTTGCAACGGCTGGGCATTGGGGCCACTCGCCGCCCCGGCCTCACGGGGGTGTGGGTGGGCGAGGAGAAAGTGTGCGCTATCGGCCTGCGGGTCAGCCGCGCCATCACCATGCACGGCTTCGCCCTGAATGTCTCCACCGACCTCTCCTGGTTCTCGGCCATCGTCCCCTGCGGGATGCCCGATGCCGGGGTAACCTCCATCGTGAAGGTATTGGGGCGTCCTGTGGACATGGGAGAGGTCAAAGCCCTGGTCGCCCGGAGCCTTGCCGAGCACCTGGGGGCCTTTCTGGAATGGCTCCCTCGCCAACAGGTAGAGCGTCTCGTGGGGACGCCCGTCCCCGCTACGCCCTGAAAGGAGTGCTATGCGCATCTCCCCCCGCCTGCCCTATCGGGAGTTCGTCCGCCAGCGCCGTCCCGTTGTCGTAGCCCATCGGGGGGCTATGGCCTTCGCCCCCGAGAACACCATCGCCGCCTTCACCCTGGCCCTGGAGCAGGGGGCCGAGGTGATTGAACTGGATGTGCACCTGTCCAAAGACGGCATCCCCGTGGTCATCCACGACCACACCTTAGAGCGCACCACCAACGGCAAGGGGCTGGTGAGCGCCCACACCTTTGAGGCCCTGCGCACCCTGGACGCGGGGGCGTGGTTTGACCCCGCCTTCGCCGGCCAACGCATCCTCTCCTTGGGGGAAGTGCTGGCGTGGGCACAGGGGCGTGCCTACCTGAAGATTGAACTGAAGACCCTCCCCATGCGCTACCCCGGCATAGAGGAGAAGGTGCTAGTGCTCCTGCAACGCTGGGATATGGAGGAGCAGGTGGAGGTGTTCTCCTTTGACCATCCCTGCGTGCGGCGCTTTAAGCAGATGGCCCCCCACATCCCTGTGGGGGTGTGCTACAGCGCCGATGTGGGCGACCATGTGGCCCTGGCCCGCTACGCCGGGGCCGAGGTGCTTCACCCCCACTGGACGGCCATCTCCCGGGAGATGGTGGAGAAGGCCCACGCCGCCGGCCTCTGGGTGGACGCCTGGACGGTCAACGACCCCCAGGTGGTCCGCACCCTGGTGGAGTGGGGTGTGGACTTCCTCAAGACCGATGCCCCGGCACAGATACGGGAGGCGCTGGGGCAGAGGTAGCAGGGCGCACCCGCCACCCCGCCACCAGCACCAGTAGGCTCCCCACCAGTAGAAGCCCCAGGAACAGCAGGAAGGGCAAGCGGTAGGTGCCTGTGGTGTCATACAGGAGGCCTGCCACCGCTCCCCCCGCCGAGGCCAAGGAGAAGGTGATGGCAAACAGCACCCCCAGGATGGCCCCCAGGGCAGCGGTGCCGAAATAGAGCGCCCCCAGGATAGGCTGGAACACCGTGGTGGCCGACATGGCCAGCCCTACAAGGGCTGCCGATACATAGGCCGTCCAGGGCGCGCCCACCATCACCAGCAGGAGCACCGCCAGCGCCCCCAGCCCATAGGCCACCGCCAACGGATAGTGGGGGCGGAAGCGCTCCGACAGGAGCGCCAGCCCCAACTTCCCCCCCACATGGGAAAAGGCCAGCAGCGCAATGGCCCACACCCCCCTCTGCAGGGAGACGCCCCGGTCGGCCAGGAAGGGGACCATGTGGGCGCCAATACCGCTGAGCGCCAGGTTGGCCGACACGAAGGCCAACGCCAGCACCCAGAACTCTCGGCTGCGCAGGGCGTCGCCCAGGCTGGTGCCCCGCTCGGTGCGTCCACTCCGGGCAACGGGAGGCGAGGCTGCCCTTCGGAAGAGGGTGTGTCCTAACAAGACCAATATCCCTGCCGATACCACCCCAAAGAGCACCAGCGTCCACCGCCACCCCATCACTGTGATCAGCAAAGGAATGAGCGGAGCCAGCAGGATGCCCCCACTCCCCATGCCCGTGTGGGCGATGCCGATGGCCAGCGCCCTCCGACGGGGGAAGGTGCGGGCCAACACTGCCCCCATGGGCACATGCCCCATCAGCGTAAAGCCCAGATAAGCCAGGGTGTAACTGAGGTACAGGTGCCAGGGTGCCCGAATGAGGGCGATGAGCACCAATCCCCCGCCCATGGTTAGCGCCCCGGCGATGACGAGGCGATGCACGCTGTAGCGGTCAGCCAGCCGACCGATGAGGGGGGTGGCTAAAGCCGACAGCGCCCCCCCCAACGAGAACGCCCCAGCGATCAGACCTCGCCCCCACCCGAAGGTGCGCTCCCACTCCACCAGAAAGATACCGTTAGCGTGCCACAGAACCGCCAACCCCAGCAAGAACACCGTCCACGCCGCAGCGATGAGGGGCCACCCAGAAGCGATGGTGGGGATGGGCCGTGCGGGGGCAACGGGGGTCAGAATGCCCGCTGGAGCGGGCTCATTCAGGCCCCCCGAAGGAGGCCTGAGGGTTTGTCGTCGTTCCATAGCGCCGGCGACTCAAGAGAGACGCCTTACATTTATCATCCCAGAACGGCCGCGGGCTGTCAAATGGCCTCTGGCACCGGAGGCAGCAACGCAACCGCAAACAACCCCTTGGGGGATGCACTCTGTTGCGAGGGCCCACCCCCAAGCCGATGCCGAGGGCTGTTTTTCAGATAGCGCACCGTGCCAACGGCCCCTGCAGGCATCCCCCCACACAGCACCTGACAGCCCCCCGTTCAGCGGGGTGCCCAGGAGTATTATGAAGTAAAGGTAACACCCCCACAGGGTGGTCATACGTCGGAGGGACGCAAATGAAGCCTTCAGCAGTCGCCTCGCCGTCTAACCCTCCAGGGTCCAGGCGATCCACCGTTGGGGTAACAATGCTGGGGGTGATGCTGGGATTGTTCCTGGCCGCCCTGGACCAAACCATCGTGGGCACTGCCCTGCCCCGCATCGTGCAGGACTTGGGCGGGTTCCAGCGCTACACCTGGGTAGCCACCTCCTACATGCTCGCCTCCACCACGGTGGTGCCCATCGTGGGCCGCCTCACCGACTACTATGGGCGCAAGGGGTTCTACCTGGGGGCCATCGCCGTATTCCTGGTGGGCTCGGCCCTGTGCGGCCTCAGCCAGACCATGACCCAACTGATTCTGGCCCGTGCCGTGCAGGGCCTGGGGGCTGGGGTAATGCTGGCTGTGGCCTTCATCATCATCGGCGACCTGTTTGCCCCCGCCGAGCGGGGCAAATACCAGGGGTTCATGAGCGCCGTGTTCGGGTTGGCGTCCGTTGTGGGCCCCACCCTGGGCGGGTTCATCACCGACGCCCTGTCGTGGCATTGGATCTTCTTCATCAACATCCCCATCGGCATCCCTGTGCTGGCCATCCTGGTGCGCTTCTTCCCCCAGTCGGGCGGGATGGCCCAGCGCCCCCGCCTGGACATCCCTGGGGCGGTGCTCCTGGTGCTGACCATGGTGCCTCTGCTGTTGGGCCTCTCTTGGGGTGGGGTGGACTACCCCTGGGCCTCCCCCCAGGTGGTGGGGGCACTGGTTTTCGCCGCAGCGATGGCTCTCCTGCTCATTTGGGTAGAACTGCGGGCGCAGAATCCCCTCATCCCCCCGGCCCTATTCCGCAACGGCATCGTAAGCATCTGCCTGGGGGCTATCTTCCTGACCGGCCTGGGCATGTTCGGTGCCATTATCTTCGTGCCCCTGTTCTTTCAAGGGGTGTTGGGGGCCTCGGCCACCAGTAGTGGCAGTTTCCTGACGCCCATGATGTTGGGGGTCATTACGGGTGCGACCCTGTCGGGGCAGGCCCTCTCCCGCCTGGGGGGGCATTACCGCCTGCACGGGCTGGTGGGCATCGCCATTATGGGCGTGGGGACTTTCATTTTCTCCCGCTTCGGGCCAGACACCTCCTATCCCTGGGCGGTGGGCACCGTGGTGGTGATAGGGCTGGGCCTGGGCATCACCTTCCCCGCCTTCACCATCGCCGTGCAGAACGCCGTTCCCCAAGAGGTGTTGGGCATCGCCACCTCGGCCACCCAACTGTTCCGCTCGGTGGGGGGGACGGTGGGGTTGGCCCTGCTGGGGGCGCTGGTTACCCAACGCTTCACCCACGCCTTTGCTGATGCCCTTCCGCCCCCGGTAGCATCCCGCCTCCCCCCCGTCCTCCTGGACAACCTTACCCGTAACCCCCAGTCCCTTCTGGGGCGGGGAGACCTCTCCGGAGGCGGCCCCCTCACCTCCATCCCCGACCCCCTTGTGGCTCAGGGGCTTGCCCAGGCCCTGCGCCACGCCCTAGCCGTCGCCATCAGCGATGTGTTCCTGGTGGCCACTATTGTGCTGGGTGTGGCCCTCCTGCTGGTGCTCTTTTTGCGGGAAATTCCCTTGCGCACCCGCCCCGACGGGGGGCACGAACCGATGGCCTAGCCTGCACAACGGAGGGGCGCACCGATGGCGACTTTCGCTCTGGCGTGGGGTGTGGCGCACCACCAGGGGCCCCGTCCGACGGACGAGGACGCCTGGTGCGTGCTCCCCGCCCTGGGGGGACGGCCAGGCACCCTCTTCGCAGGGGTGTTTGATGGGCACGGGGGGGCCGAGGCGGCGCGCCTGGCTGCCGACCTGCTCCCCCGCTTGTTCCTGGAGGCCCTGGCCGCCCAGCCCCCTGGCGCCCCGGAGGCAGTGCCCCACGCCTTCGTCCACGCCTACACCACCGCCTCGGAGCGCATCTGCTCCCAGACCGCCTCCGGCACCACCGCCGCCACCCTGTGGGTTACCCCTCATGGGGTGTGGCATGCCCATGTGGGCGACTCCCGTATCGTCCGTGTGGCTGGGGGCCAGGTGCACCGCCTCACCCGCGACCATCGGGTGCGCGACCCCCAAGAGTTCGCCCGCCTGCAAGCCCTGGGAGCCCAGTTCTGGGGGCCGTATGTAGTGCTCCCGGATGGGAGGGGGCTGGCCGTGGCGCGCGCTCTGGGCGACCCTGCCTTCGCCCGCTTCGTCATCCCCACTCCCGAGGTGGGCTTTTTGCCCCCACCCCACCAGGAGACCACCCTGGTGGTGGCCTGCGACGGCCTGTGGGATGTGGTCTCCGATGCCGAGGCGGGCGCCCTCGCCGCAGGGCACGCCGACGCTCACCAGGCGGCCCACCACCTGGTCGAGGAGGCCCTGACCCGTAACACCACCGACAATGTTACCGTCCTGGTGGTACGCATAACGCCCCGTAGCCAGTGAAAAACCGAGGGGCAGGGGGAATTCCCCTGCCCCTTCATCAGCACAAGGGAGAGACGGCTAGGAGGCAGGTGCGGGGGCCTGGGCCGTGGGAGCGGGCTGGCCGGCGGGTTGCGGCGGAGGCTGGGGCGGTGCGGGGTTGACAAGGTCCATTCCTAACGCCTGCGGGAACAGGGCAGCGATCTCCTCCACTGTCCAGCGCCCCCCGCCCGGCCGGCGCAGTTCCTTCACCACGGCGGGGTTATTCATCAGCCCCACGATGTTGCCCGCCACGTGGAAAATCTGCCCGTTCACGTGGGCCGCCTCGTCCGAGGCCAGCCACACCACCACCTCGGCCACCGCCTCGGGGGGACGGGGGAAGGTGCGGGGCACAACGGTGCTAGAGGAGACGATACCCCGCTGGGCGCGCAGTTGGCGGGCACTCTCGGGGACCGTCTGGGTCATGCGGGTCTCGGCTCCAGGGGAGATGACATTGCAGGTAACGCCATAGCGCCCCAGGTCGCGGGCGATGACGCGGGTGAAGCCGGCGATGCCATCTTTAGCCGCCCCGTAGTTGGCCTGGCCCGAGTTGCCCCACAGGCCCGACACCGAGGAGAAAGTGATAATGCGCCCGTAGCGCTTCTGGCGCATCACGATGGAGGCGGGCTTCACCACCGTGAAGGTGCCCTTCAGGTGGGTGGCGATGACCGCATCCCACTCCTCCTCGGTCATATTGAAGATCATCCGGTCGCGCAGGATGCCGGCGCAGGTAACCAGGATGTCAATGGTGCCGTAGGTGTTCAGGGCGGTCTTAATGATGTTCTCCCCGCCCTGCATCGTGGCCACGGTGTCAAAGTTGGGGACGGCCTGCCCCCCCTGGGCACGAATGAGATCCACCACCTCCTGGGCGGGTGCCTGGGAGAAGCCCGTGCCGTCCACTGCCACGCCGGGGTCGTTGACCACCACTTTAGCCCCGTGCTTGGCCAGGGCCAAACACACGGCGCGACCGATGCCCCGGCCACCGCCGGTAACCACAGCAACTTTCCCTTCCAGAAGCCTCGCCATAGCGCTCCTTTCTGCGGGTTGTTAGCGTGTAGGCTGGGTGGGGGCCGGCTGAGGGGGCTGGGGTGGTGCGGGATTGACCAGACCCTTCGTCAAAGTCTTGGGGAGCACCTCCCGCAGTTCCTCCGCCGTCCAGTAGCCTGTGGGCTTATAAATGGTCTTGATGAGGCGGGGCTGGGACATCAGGGCGATGGTGTCGCCATACACCAGGAAAATCTGCCCGTTGATATGGGCGGCGAAGTCGCTGGCCAGGTAGGCCACAAAGGGAGCCACATCCTCCGGCTGCCACTGGGCGATGCCCTCCTCCTCTTCTATGCCGGCGATGCCCCGCTGGGCACGAATTTGCCGTGCCGCCTCGGGAATGCCCGCCGTCATGCGGGTAAGGGCGCGGGGGGCGATGCAGTTGGCCGTTACCCCATAGCGCCCCATATCGCGTGCCACCACCTTGGTGAAGCCGGCGATGCCCGACTTGGCCGCCCCGTAGTTGGCCTGCCCCGAATTGCCGATGAGGCCCGATTCGGAGGAGAAGGTGATGATGCGCCCCGACCTCTGCTGACGGAAGATAACACAGGCGGGCTTCACCACCGTGAAGGTGCCCTTCAGGTGGGTGGCGATGACCGCATCCCACTCCTCCTCGGTCATATTGAAGACCATCCGGTCGCGCAGGATGCCGGCGCAGGTAACCACGATATCCAGTTTGCCGAAGGCGTTGAGGGCGGTCTTGATGATGTTCTCCCCGCCCTGCATCGTGACCACGCTGTCGTAGTTGGCGACGGCGTGTCCCCCCGCCTTGCGAATCTCCTCCACCACTGCATCGGCCACTGAGGTGGTGCCCCCGGTGCCGTCCACATTCACGCCGGGGTCGTTCACCACGACTTTCGCCCCCTCCTGGGCGAAAAACAGGGCGATACCCCGGCCGATGCCCCGCCCTGCCCCCGTAATCACAGCAACCTTATCTTTCAAGGTGTCTGGCATCCTGTCTGACCTCCTTTCGCTGCGTCGGATGGGGGTTACGCCCCCAGGGGGTTGGCGCGACTAGGCAGAATCACCGTAGCCGAGCCGGGCGTGGTGCGCTCCCCCTTGCTGTTTTCAATCCAAATCTCGCACTCCACAAAGTGCTGACCATCCTGCACATACTTGCGGGTAACCCGCCCCTTGGCCGTGAGGGTATCGCCCGGCACATCCATCCCCCGATATTGGCAGGAGAGCTTCTTGAGGGTGCCGTATTCGCCGATCCAGTCGGTGATGAGTTGGCCCAGCCAGGCGTTCTTCAGCGCCCCGTGGATGATGACCCCCGGCAAGCCGTTGGCCAAAGCGAAGTCTTTATCGTAATGGATTTGATAGAAGTCCCCCGACGCCCCCGCATACTTAACCAGTTGTTGGGTGGTGGGATGCTTCACCAGAGGGGGTATCTCCTGACCCTCGCTCACATCCTCCCAATAGAGCACCTTGCCCATAGCGCCTCCTCGCTCTGCTAACTGGGCTTAGTAGGCGATGCCGGTGGCCCGCTGGGTGGCCACCACCTGTCCAAACTGGTTGGTATAGATTATGTCCCGAATGATGAACAGCATTGGCCCCAGGCGCCCCTCCCGCAGGCGCACATCGGCGAGGCGTTGGACTACGGTGATGCGGTCGCCGGGGCGAATGGGCTCATGGTATTCCCACTCGCTCCCCCCGTCCAGGCGACGGGCGAGCGGGAAGTCGGGAACGGGCAGGGGATTGGGGGGGAAAGCCCGCAGGAAGGTGGGAGGTGCGACCATGCCCCCGTAGCGGGTGCGCCGCGCAGCAGCCTCGTCGGTAAAGAGCGGGTTCGGATCCCCTATGGCCTCGGCAAAACGGCGGATGTGCCCCGCCTCCACCTCATAAGTTACCGGCTCCGAGACACTCCCCACCGCCTTCTGGAGGGCTTGCAAGGCGGTGTGCACCTGGGCGGTGAGCGTCATCCTTTCCCCCTCTCGGGTGAACAGGTTGGCCACCCTCTAGTAACGAATGAGGGTAGAGCGTTGGGTGGCCACCTTCTGCCCGAACTGATTGGTATAGGTGATCTCCTGCACCACGAAGAGAGCCTGCCCCACCCGCAGGGGGCGCTCCCGCACATCCACGACACGCGCCACCGCCGTGATCACATCCCCGGGGCGGACCGGCTCAAAATACTCCCACTCGCTCCCAGCGTCCAGCAGGCGACTGCCCGGCAGGTCCAGGGCCACCATCTCGGTGCGCACCGCCCGCAGGAAGGTGGGGGGTGCGATGATCCCCCCGTAGCGGGTGCGCCGCGCAGCAGCCTCGTCGGTAAAGAGCGGGTTCGGATCCCCTATGGCTTCGGCAAAACGGCGGATGTGCCCCTTCTCCACGAGGGTGGAGACAGGGCGACTTTCCTTGCCGATAAGGGAGCGTCGCTGTTCCTCTGTGAGCAAAGGAGCCTGGGCCATGTGGGCACCTCCGAACCAGCAATCGGCCCAACCCGCAAGCAGTGTAGACAAGCCTCCTAAGGGTGTCAAGGGGGCGTGGGGCTTGACGCTCCCGTCCCCAAGGGGCTACCATTGCATTTATCCTGAAAGGGGAGTATTGTAGAATTGCCTGTGGTTATCGGCGTTACAGGGGGCATAGGCACGGGCAAGAGCACCGTCACCCGCATCCTGCGGGAGCTAGGGGCGGTGGTGATTGACGCCGATGCCCTGGGCCACGAGGCTTACCGTCCAGGCACCCAGGCCTGGCAGGAGGTGGTGGAGGCATTCGGCACAGACATCCTCCTCCCCAGCGGGGAGGTGGACCGCAAGCGCCTCGGTGCCATCGTGTTCAACGACCCCCAGGCTTTGGCCCGCCTCAACGCCATTATGCACCCCAAGATGTTCCGCATGGCCCAGGAGCGCATCCAGCAGGCCAAGGCGCAAGGGCACCAGGTTATCGTTCTGGAGGCGGCGATCCTGCTGGAGGCGGGCTGGGACCCTCTGGTGGACGAAATTTGGGTGGTCACGGCCCCCGAGGCGGTGGCGGTGGAGCGTGCCCAGGCCCGCACGGGCCTGCCGCGGGAGGCCATTCTGGCGCGGGTGCGTGCCCAGATGCCCCCGCAGGAGCGCATCCGCCGTGCCCACGTGGTGATTGACAACGCAGGGTCGCTGGAAGACCTGCGCCGACGCCTAGAAACCCTTTGGCAAGAACGCATCGTTACACGAAGGTGAGCACAATGCCCACAGCACGCAAACCCACCCTCTACAGAGAACTGCGCATTGAAGAGTATGTCGTCCGGGACGAGCCCTTCTACCTCCCCCAGGGCGACGAGGTGCAACTCTTCGAAACAGCGTACTACCAGAAGATTCCCGTTCTCCTGAAGGGCCCCACGGGGTGTGGCAAGACCCGTTTCGTGGAATACATGGCCTACCGCCTTAGCCGCCCCCTGGTGGTGGTGAAACCCGCCGACAAGGGGGAAGCCCCCCTGGGCGAGGAGCCTACCGAGGACGACTCCCCCCCGCGCCGCAACATCCCCCTGGTTACAGTGGCCTGCCACGAAGACCTGACCGCCAGCGACCTGGTGGGACGCTACCTCATTGAGGGGGAGGGCACCCGCTGGATAGACGGCCCCCTCACCCGCGCCGTGCGCTCGGGGGCCATCTGCTACCTGGACGAGATCGTGGAGGCCCGCAAGGACACCACGGTGCTCATTCACCCCCTCACCGACCACCGGCGCATCCTCCCGGTGGAGAAGCGGGGCATCCTCCTAGAGGCCCACGACGGCTTCCTCCTGGTCATCTCCTATAACCCCGGCTACCAGAGCGCCCTGAAAGACCTGAAGCAGTCCACCCGCCAGCGCTTCATCGCCATAGAGTTCACCTATCCGCCCAAGGAACTGGAGGCCAAGGTCATTGAACACGAGGCGGGGGTGTCCCCGGAGGTGGCGTGGCGTCTGGCCAAACTGGGGGAGAAGGTGCGCAACCTGAAGGAGCACGGCCTGCAAGAGGGCGTCTCCACCCGCTTGCTCATCTACGCCGGCAAACTCATCGCCAAGGGCATCCCCCCGCGCCGTGCCTGCCAGGTGGCGGTCGTATGGGCCCTCACCGACGACGCCCCTATCCAGCGGAGCATTGAGGAGGTCGTGGCCTCCATTTTTGAGTAGAGGCCTAACCGATGGAGACTACCCCCTTCTTCCAGCGTCTGCACGCCTCTTTGCACCCCCCCGGGGCCCTGACCATCCCCGATGAGGGGCTGGCCCCCTCGGCGGTGCTCCTGGTGCTCTATAGCAAAGAGGGCCTGCCCCACTTGCTCCTGAACAGGCGCACCGACCTGGTCGCTCACCACAAGGGGGAGATGTGCTTCCCCGGCGGGGCCGCCGCCCCCGAGGATAAGGACCTGCTGGCCACCGCCCTCCGAGAGACCCAGGAGGAGATGGGGATCCATCCCGCCGATGTGCAGGTGCTGGGGGCCTTGCCCTGGGTGCGCACCCGCTCCCGCTTCGCCATCTTCCCCTTTGTGGGGATCATCCCCTACCCGTACCCCTTCCGCCCCAGCCCGGTGGAGATCGCCGAGGTGGTGGAACTCCCCGTGCCTGCCCTCCTGGACCCGACCATTCTGCGCCACGAAACCCATGTGGACAACGGACGGGTGGAACAGCACCTCTCCTATGCCTACCGTGGGCGGGTGGTCTATGGGGCCACCGCCCGCATCCTAACCGCCTTCCTGACCATCGCCAGCCAAGCCCTGGGAAGGGAGCCACCATGGACGGGCACACACCGCTCACCCTGACGCAGATTTCCTTAGACCTCCAACGTTACCCCCCGGCCGTGCTGGAGGAATACACCCGCGCCCTGGGGGAGATGAGCCGGATGGCTAATGGGGAGCGCCTCCTGTGGTGGGCACGGCACGGCCTCGCCCTGGCCCAGCAAGCCCCCCGCTCCTGGGAGGCCGCCGCCGAGTACTTCAAAGCCAGCCCCACCGTGCTCCCCGTGCTCACCTGGGAGCAGTTCCCCCTCTGGGCACAAGGGGGCTATGACCTCTGCCAGCAGTCCCCGTCCATGGCCGTCGCCTACTTCCGCGCCGGGCCGGCCAGTGTCCCCCACATCCGCCCCTCCCGCATCCCCCAATGGGTAAGTCTGGGCCAGCGCTTCTACAAGGGCACCTGGAAATCTACCGCCTTGGCGGTGCGCTTCTTTGAGGCCAGCCCCTCCCTTCTGGCGTCTCTCCCCTTCCCCGACCTGGAGCGGTTCGTGGCCTTCCTGGAGCGCCTTACCACCCGCTCCTACGATTTAGCCACCGAGTGTCTGGTTCTCGGGGAGGAGGTGTTCCCCAAGATAGGGGAGCATCGGGATGCTTTCGTAGCCCTCCTCTCCGCCCTCTCGGAGACGGCCTCTTGGCGAGAGGTGAAGGCCTGCTTTGAGGCGGCCGCCCGCGCCCTGCCTCGCCTGGAGAGGTCCCAACGGGGGCGTTTCCTGCGCCTGGCCGAATGCCTGGCCAAGAGCGGGTATGCCAACCTCTCCACCTTCCTGCTGGAGGCCTCGGAGGCCCTGGCCCAGGTGGACGCCTCCGCCCACGCCACCCTGCTGGGTATGGCCGAGGCCCTCCAGGCAGTGGCCCCGGAGGCCCTCCCCGACTTTCTCAAGAACGCCCCCGCAGTGCTGGAGCGCATCACCCTCCCCCAGATGGAGGCGTGGTTTGCCGAGGGGGTGCGCCTGCTGCGCACCCACAAAGAGGCCGGCCTGGCCTACTTCCGCCTGGAGACCGTCCGCGCCGAGCAGGTGCTGGAGGCCCTCTCCTCGGCCGTAGAACTGGGGCGGGTCAAAGACCTTATGCGCCTGTACTGTCGCGCTCTGGCCGGCTCCCAGGTGGAAATCGCCTCCTCCCAGGAACTGGTTCAGAAGGGCATCGGCTGGGTGGACAAAGAGAAGCCCACCACCGAGGGCACCACTGTCTACCTGCCCCCCCTGGCCGACCGCTACCCCAGCAAGGCCGAAAACTTCGCCTGGTATAAAGTCATCGCCACCCACCAGGTGGCCCACTTGGAGTTCGGCAGTTTCACCTTCGCCTATCACCGCCCCTCCACCTGCTTCAAAGACCTACGCCCCACTCTCAAGCCCCCCTCCCTCCCAACCCAAGAGGCCTGGCTCACCGATATGCAGCGCTTCTTCGCCCTCTTTCCGGAAAAGCGCCTGGCCCTGGATATCTTCACCGTGCTGGAGGACGGGCGCCTGGACGCCCGGGTCAAACGGGAATACGCCGGCATCCGCACCCCCTACCAGCGGGTGCAGGAGGACTCCCTGGCCCAACGCCCCCCTCTGGAGAGCCTGCCCGCCCGGGAGGCCCTGGTGGAACTGCTGGTGCGCTTGACCCTTCAGCAGTATCGCCTCCCGACCCCCTTTCCGTACCTGAAGGAGGCCCGTGCCCTGGCCCGCCTGGTCCGCATCCTGACCCGTCCCGCCACCACGGTGGAGGACACCGCCGAAGCCACCCTCCGCGCCTATGCCATCATCTCCCGCGTCCCCAACGAGCACCTCCCCCAGGAGCAGTGGCAGGAGCAGGACTACAACCAGGAGCAGGAGGAGCAGGAGCAGCAGGAAGACACCTCCCTCCACCAGGTGCTCCAAAGCCTCTCCCCCCAGGATCGCCCCGAGCGCCAGCCCCACGAACAGCCCTATCAATCCCCCAAGCAGGTGGACTATCGGGGCGAGTTCAAGCCCGAACTGGTGCAACTGCTGGCCAAACTGAAGCAAACGGGGGAGCAGAGACAAAACCAATCCGCCTCCGACGCCATCACCCGCGAGCTTCTGGAGCAACTGCTCAAGGAGAGCGCCGAACTGGAGGCGGAGCAGGGCAATATCTCCCAAACGGTGGGCATGTTCGCCAACAACCTCATGCGGGAGGCGGGCATCGCCCAACCCCCACCTGTCCCCGCCTTTGGCCAGGGCCCGCTTATGCACATAGACGACGAGGGGGGCCCCCTGGAGACCACCGAGCCCCATACCTACCTCTACGACGAATGGGACTTCCGCGCCGGCGACTATAAGCCCCGGTGGTGCATGGTGCGGGAGAAGAGCATGGCCGAAGGGGATACGGCCTTCTGGGACCAGACCCTTCAGACCTACGCCGCTTTGGTGAACCAGGTGCGCAAGCAGTTTGAACTGGTGGTGCCCGAGACCTTCCGCAAGATTAAGCGCTTGAAGGACGGGGAGGAGTTTGACCTGGACGCAGTGCTGGAGGCGATGGTGGACCGGCGCGCCGGCCTCACCCCCTCGGAAAAGGTTTACTGGCGACGCAATAAGGTGGAGCGGGATGTGGCGGTGGTGTTCGTGTTGGATATGAGCGCCTCCACCGCCGAGGCGATTGAGGAGAGCAAACAGGAGTCCTGGGACGCCCCCGACGACCCGGTGGAGTATATGCTATGGCTCCGCACCCGCCGCGGGGAGCACCCCCGCCGCACCTATAAGCGCATCATAGACCTGGAGAAGGAGAGCCTGGTCATCCTGATCCAGGCCCTTCAGACCCTGGGCGACCAGTATGGCATCTACGGCTTTTCGGGCTACGGGCGGGAGAACGTGGAGTTTTACGCCATCAAGGACATCAAGGAGGCCTTCGGCGACTGCGTGAAACGGCGCATCGACAAGATATCCCCCCTCCACGCCACCCGCATGGGACCCGCCATCCGCCACGCCATCACCAAACTGGAAGCCGTGGAGGCCAAGACCAAGGTGCTGTTCCTCCTGAGCGACGGCCGCCCCCAGGACCGGGGCTATAGCCGAGAGGGCGTGGAGAAAGAATACGCTGTCCACGACACCCACAAGGCCCTGTTAGAGGCCAAGCAGAAGAACATCATCCCCTTCTGCCTCACAGTGGACAAGAACGGGCACGACTACCTCAAGACCATGTGCGCCGACATCGGCTACGAGGTGCTGGCGGACATCTACTCCTTGCCCCAGCGTTTGCCCTTCCTGTATCGCCGGCTCACTGTTTAGGTCTATGGCCCTCTCCCGCAAGCGTGCTCTGGCCTATGCCGAGAAGGTGCTGGCCACGCCCCGCGCCCACCTGAGTGTTACCTTGCGGCAGGGGAAAGGAGGGGTAACCCTCCTGCACCGGGGGCGGGCTCTTACCGTCTGCCCCCTGTCCCGCAACGGCATGCAGGCGGCGGTGTTTGTGGCCCGGGCGCTGGGGGTGCCCGTGCCCCCTCTGGGCCAGAAGGTGCAGGCAGAGGTGTCCACGGGCGTCCTGTGGCGGGCCATCGCCATCTCCTGCCTGGACTTCCGCAAGCCCTCCAGTTACATCCTGCTGGAGCGCTTGTTGGAGGAGGCGGAGACCTTGCGCGGCACCACCTCGGCGGAGATGTAGGCCCCGTCTGCTAGCATGGGATTGTCAAGGGATATCCCATAACTTATCCTACCCTCAAGGAGGGTGCATGCTCCGTGCCCCCCGCTTTTGGTTAGGCATCGGGGGGAGCCTGCTGTTCCTTGGGTTGTTCCTCTGGCGGGCCGACATTCCCCAGATGCTCCATGCCCTGCGCCAGGCCAACTACTGGTATGTGCTCCCGGGAGTGGGGCTGTATTTTGTGGCCCTCTGGTTCCGCACCCTGCGCTGGCGGGTTATCCTGCACCCTTTGGGGCGTCCCTCCCTGGGGCGTCTGTGGACGGTGCTGACGGTGGGCTATATGGCCAACAACCTCTTACCTGTGCGCTTGGGAGAACTGGTGCGGTCCTACTTCCTTTGGGAGAAGGAGCGCATCAGCGCCACCTCCGCCCTGGCCACCATCGTGGTGGAGCGGGTGTTTGATGGCCTGACTCTGCTCCTGTTGGCCCTGCTGATGTGGTCGTTTATGCCCATGGCCACCATCCTGCAATCCCTGGGCGCCCAGACGGGCATCAATTGGCTGGTGCTGACCCTGGGGCTGAGCGTTCCCTTTTTCGTGGCGGTGGGGGTGCTGGTCGTGGTGGCGTTATTCCCCAAGGGCACGGTCAGGGGGCTGCTCGCCGTGGGCCGTGGGCTCCCCCCCCGTTTGCGGACCCCCGCCTTGGGCCTCGGGATACGCTTCCTCAACGGCCTGGCGGTGCTCAAAAGCCCTCAGCGGTGGGGCATGATCCTCGGCCTCTCCCTGCCCGTGTGGCTGGCCGAGGCGTCCATGTTTGCGGTCATCGGCGTGGGCTTTGGTCTGGAGGGGGAGTTGGGGGGATGGGGCGCGTTAGGGGCGGCTATGGTGCTCACCGTGGTGGTGGCCAACTTGGCCTTATCCATCCCCTCCACGGGGGGTGGTGTGGGGCCTTTCGAGTTCTTCGCCGCCGCCACCTTGACCATCTTGGGTGCCCCGGCCAGTAGCGCGGCGGCTTTCGCCTTGGTCGCCCACATGGCGCTCCTGGTCCCGGTAATCCTTCTGGGGCTGATCTACCTGTGGGCGGAGAACATCTCCCTAATGCGCCTGGCTCGGGAGAGCCAACGCCCCGAGATGGTGATCTCCTCGGCACGAAGCAGTGAAGGCAGGGGGTAGGCATGCGCGTGGGCATCATCGGCGGGGGGGCGGCGGGGCTGGCAGCCGCTTACGAACTGGTGCGCCAGGGCCACCAGGCGGTGGTCTTTGAGCGGGCCACCTTCCTGGGGGGGCAGGCCAGCACCTTCACTGTGGGCGGGGCGCGCTTGGAGCGGGGCTACCACCACCTGTTCACCAGCGATGTGGACATGGTGTGGCTCATCCGGGAGGTGGGCCTGGGCCAGCGGTTGGCGTGGATTCCGTCTAAAGTGGGCCTGTTCTATGGAGGGCGCATCTGGAACTTCACCACCCCCACAGACCTTCTGCGCTTCGCCCCCCTGACCCTTCCGCAACGCCTGCGCCTGGGCCTCATCAGCCTCTCTCTGCAACGCTATCGCAACTGGCGCGCCCTGGAACCCTACACCGCCACCCAGCGCCTCCCCCGCTTGGTGGGGCAACGCCCCTACGAGGTGGTGTGGGAGCCCCTCCTACGGGGCAAGTTCGGGCGCCACTACCAGGAGATCGGCCTGGCCTGGTTCTGGGGGAAAATCGCCTTGCGCTTCGCCTCCCGAGGGCGGTTGATGGCCCAGGAGCGCCTGGGCTACCCCATGGGCAGTTTCGGGGAGGTGTTTGACATCGTGGGGGAGCAGGTTACAAAGCACGGGGGGCAGGTGCACCTGGCCACCGCCGTGCGCCGCGTGCTAGTGGACGGGGAGCGGGCCGTGGGGCTGGAGGTGGACTCCCCCAACGGTACACGCCAAGAGGCCTTTGACGCTATTATCGCCACAGTGCCGTCCTTCATCTTCCCCCGTTTGGTGCCATCTTTGCCCTCGGCATACCTGGAGCGCCTGACAGGTGTTACCTACCTGGCGGCCGTGCTGATCGTCCTGGTGCTGCGGCGTCCCCTCTCCTCTATCTACTGGCTCAACATCGCCGACCGGAGCATCCCCTTTGTGGCGATCATTGAGCACACCAACTACATCCCCCCGCAGCACTACGGGGGGAAACACATCGTCTACATCTCCAACTACCTGGACAAAAACGACCCTCTGGCGCGTATGAGCCACCACGAGTTGCTGGAGACCTATCTGCCCCACCTGCGCCGCCTCAACCCCGCTTTTGACCCATCCTGGATTGAGGAGAGCTACTACCATCGGGAGGAGGCCGCCCAGCCCATCATTACCACCCACTACTCCCGCCGCATCCCGTCCCATCGCACGCCCATCAAAGGTCTCTACCTGGCCAACACCACCCAGATTTACCCCGAGGACCGGGGGACCAACTACAGCGTGCGCCTGGGGCGGAAAGTGGCCCGCATGCTTCTGAAGGACTACGGCCTGCCCGTGCAGGGGAAGTTGCCCCGTCCAGCCATCCCCGACAGCATCACCTCGGCCGAAGAGTGGGCCTGACGGGCTACGCCTACGACCCCGTCCTCTCTTAGGGGCAGGTGCCCCTTCCCCACGCCAAGCGCCTTTCCGTGCACCCTGCGTCGCGGCTGCACTAGGGTGCATGCTATACTGGCTTCGGGTGGTCCCCGATGAGCACATCCCCCCAACAGTTCGGAGATCTCTTACAGTTGCTCCGCCAGCACCCCGAGTGGCGGGAGGAATTGCGCCGTTGGGTGCTGACGGAGGAGGTGTTGGCGTTGCCCCCGGTGGTGCAGGCGCTGGCCGAAGCCCAAAAGCGTACCCAGGAGCACTTGGCCCGCCTGGCGGAGCACCAGGAACGCCTCACCCAACGGGTAGAAGATCTCGCCCAGGGCCTGGTCCACCTGACGCAGCGGATAGACGCCCTTACCGAGCGGGTGGACACCCTCGCCCAAGACCTCGTCATCCTCACCCAGCGGGTGGATGACCTTACCCAACGGCTGGACACCCTCACCGCACGGGTGGACACCCTCCCCCAGCGGGTCGACGACCTCACCCAACGGCTGGACATCCTCACCGCACGGGTGGACGCCCTCGCCCAAGACCTCATCATCCTCACCCGGCGAGTGGACGCCCTCACCGAGCGAGTGGATACCCTTACGCAACGGCTGGACGCCCTGACGGCACGGGTGGACACCCTCACCCAGCGGGTGGATGATCTTACAGCTCAGGTAGAAACCCTCACCCGTCGGATGGACCAGCTGACAGAGCAGATGCGCACCCTGGTGGAGGTGCAGCAGCGCATGGCGTCCGACCTAGGGCAGGTGAAGGGCTGGGCAGCCGAGGCCCGCTACCGCACCTATGCCCCCGCCTACCTACGGGAGTTGGTGCGGCGCACCCATGTCCTCACCACCGAAGAGGTGATGCACCTTCTGGAAGACCTGGAGGCGGCGGGGCGTCTCACCCACCAGCAGGTGGCTTCGCTGGCCGAGGCTGACCTGCTGGTGCGGGGGCGATGGCGCAGGGATGGGCGGGAGGTCTACCTGGTGGTGGAGGTCTCCTGGGGCGTGGGGCTGGAGGATGTGGTGCAGGCACGGAAGCGGGCGGATATCCTGTCCGCAGCGGGCCTGGAGGCGGTGCCCGTCGTGGCGGGGGCGTGGGTGGCCCCCGACGCTTCCCAGGCAGCGCGGACGATGCAGGTGTGGCAGGTTACCGACGGCACCGTTGCCCCTCCTGGCGACGCTCAAGGTTAGCCCTTTCTAGGGACACCGCCACACCCCTTCCCCCTTGCAGAGGCGGGGCAACCATGCTACCATCCTTGTGATAGTTGCGACTTTCACGAGGTGGTGTGGTGTCCTCCTCCGATGAGGCCCTCCGCCAGCGCATCCGCCAGGCCATCGCCAGCCAGCCCCAGCCTACGGTAACTGTCCTGTCGTCCCTCCTAGCGGTGCAGGATGCGGTGGGCTGGCTCCCCCCCGAGGCCATAGAAGAGGTGGCCCGCCACACGGGCGCCACCGTTAACGATGTGTGGGCCGTAGCGTCCTTTTATACCAACTTCCGCTTCACCCCGCCCGGGATCCACACCATTGAGGTGTGCTGGGGGCCTACCTGCCACCTGCTGGGTGCCCAAGCTATCCTGCGGGCAGTGCAGGAGGCGCTGGGCCTGCCCGGCGAGGGCGATACCCCCGATAAGCGTTTCTCCCTGAAACTGAACACCTGCCTCGGGGCCTGCGCCCAAGCCCCCGCCCTCCTCCTGGACCACCACCTCTACGGGCGGGTCACGCCCGAGCAGGCGCGCCGCCTCCTGCAGGGCCTGAACCACACTGCCCCCCACCAGGAGGCCCCATGACCACCTACGCCACCCTGGCCCAAGAGGCCCGCGCCCACTGGGCTGCCCTACACGAACGCCCTTGGATTCGGGTGGGCACCGCCATCTGTGGGAAGGCGGCGGGTGCCCAAGAGGTGCTCCACGCCCTACGGCGCGCTGTGGAGCGCCGGGGCATCCCCGCCACCGTGACCCCTGTGGGGTGCATCGGGTTGTGCTTCGCCGAGCCGTTGGTAGACATCCAAAAGCCCGGCCGCCCCCGCATCTTCTACCAGAAGGTTACCCCCCACCTGGCCGCAACCCTGGTGGAGGACTACCTGCTGCAGGACAACCCCCGCCCCGACCTGGCCCTGGGCACTCTGGGGGGACGGGTAGAGGGCATCGCCCCCCTGGAGGAGCACCCCGCCTGGAAACCCCAGGTGCGCATCGCCACCCGCAACTGTGGCACGGTGGAGCCTGCCAACCTGGCCCACTACATCGCCAACGGGGGCTACCAGGGCCTGGCCAAAGCCCTGACCGAGATGAAACCCGCCCAGGTGATTGAGGAGGTTACCAAGTCGGGCCTACGGGGACGGGGCGGCGCCGCCTTCTCCACCGGCGCCAAGTGGAACTTCCTGGCCCGCGCCCCCGGCCCCGTCAAGTACATCCTGGTCAACTGCGAGGAGGGCGACCCGGGCGCCTTCAACGATAAGGGTATCCTGGAGAGCGACCCGTTCACCCTCATTGAGGGGTGCACCATCGCCGGCTACGCCACCGGCGCCACGAAGGGCTATGTGTTCATCCGCCACGGGCACGAAGGCCCTATCACTTTCACCCGCAAGGCCATCCAGGAGGCCTACAAGGCGGGCCTGCTGGGCAAAAACATCCTGGGGAGTGCCTTCTCCTTTGATATGGAGGTGGCCCTCACCGGAGAATCCTATGTATCGGGCGAGGAGACGGCCCTGATGGAGGCCATTGAGGGGAAGCGGGCTATGCCCCGCTCCCGTCCCCCCTTCCCTGCCCAAGTGGGCCTCTGGGGCAAGCCCAGCAACATCAACAATGTCAAGACCCTCTCTTATGTGCCCGAGGTTGTGGCGCGGGGCGGGGCCTGGTTCGCCTCCATCGGCACCGAGAAGAGCAAAGGCACGGCCATCGTTTGCCTTTCGGGGCAGGTCGCCCGTCCCGGCTGGTATGAGGTGCCTTTCGGCCTAACCCTGCGCCGAGTGGTGGAGGACATCGGCGGGGGCACCGGCACCGGACGCCCCGTCAAACTCCTGCAAACAGGGGGGCCGCTGGGCGGCGTGCTGGGTGCCGAACGCCTGGACATCGCCCTGGACTTTGACGGCATGGCCCAGGCGGGGGCCATCTTCGGCTCGGGGGGCATCATCGTCGCCGATACTGCCACCTGCGCCGTAGACCTGGTGCGCAACCTGGTGGCCTTCTGCCAGTTTGAGTCGTGTGGCAAGTGTTTCCCCTGCCGCTTGGGGTTCACCCATATGCTGGAGGTGCTGGACCGCATCGCTGCCGGCCAGGGGCGCCCCAGCGACCTGGAGGCTATGCGCACCATCGGCCAAGCTATGAGCCTGGGTTCCCTGTGTGGGCACGGGCAGTTGGGCTTCAACCCAGTGCACTCGGCCCTGCGCTTCTGCGCCGAGGACTTCCGCATCCACTTGGAAGAGCGGCGCTGTCCCACAGGGGCGTGTGAGCCGCGCCTTTCCCTCCCCAAGCGGACGCGTCCCGAACCTGTAGGGGGGTGGTATGCCCGACACTCTTACGCTCACCATTGACGGGAAGCAGGTTACCGCCCGCCCCGGCCAGACCATCCTGCAAGTGGCCCTGGACAACGGCATCTACATCCCCTACCTGTGCTACTTCCCGGGGATGAAGCCGTGGGGGGCGTGTCGGATGTGCGTGGTGGAGGTGGAGGGGGGGCGGGGCACCCCCGCCTCCTGCACCACACCCGTGGCCGATAAGATGGTGGTGAAGACCAATAGCCCCCTCCTGCAATCCCTGCGCCAGGGGATTCTGGAACTGCTCCTCTCGGAACATCCCCACGGGTGCCTCACCTGCCACCGCATTGAACTGTGCGGCCCCACCGATGTCTGTTTGCGCCACATCCGTGTTACCGACCGCTGTGTGGTATGCCCCAAGAACGAGCGGTGCGAACTGAAGGACACGGTGCGCTTTGTGGGCGTCCCGATGGAGACGCCCCTCCCCTACAACTACCGCAACCTCCCCATTGAGGTGCGGGATCCCTTCTACGACCGGGACTACAACCTGTGCATCGTGTGCGCCCGATGCGTGCGGGCGTGCGAGGAACTGCGGGGCGACAACGCCATCTGCATGGTGGAGCGGTCGGGCACGGCCCTGGTGGGCACCTCCCGGGGCACCTCCCTTCTGGAGTCGGGGTGCGAGTTCTGCGGAGCGTGCATTGATGTGTGCCCTGTGGGTGCCCTCGTGGAGCGGGCGTGGAAGTGGGAGAAGGCGGTCTCCACCACTTTCACCACCTGCCCCAACTGCCCCGTAGGGTGCCAGATGAAGGTGGAGGTGGACCGCAAGGGACGCCTCATCCGCGCCATCGGGGATTGGAACGCCTTCAACGGGGGGATGCTCTGCTACAAGGGGAAGTTCGGCCTGGAGTTTGTGAACGCTCCCAGCGCCCTGCGCACCCCCCTTATGCGGCAGGACGGCCACCTGCGGGAGGCGTCCTGGGAGGAGGCGCTGGACTACACCGCCCAGCGCCTGGCGGGGTATAAAGGCTCCTATGCGGTGCTCCTGGGTCTGCGGGCCACCACCGAGGATGCCTACCTGGCCCAGAAGTTCGCCCGCCTGGTGATGGCATCCAACGCCATTGACGCCGCCTACCCCACCCGCCCCTTCCTGCGCACCCCCCTGGAGGAGGCCCTGGGGGCCTACGCCGCCACGGGGAGCCTCTCAGCTCTGAAAGACGCCCGCGCCGTGCTCGTGGTGAACAGCAACATCACCGAGGAGCACAATGTGGCGGCGGTGCCCATCAAGCGGGCCAAGAAGGCGGGCACCGCCCAGGTGGTGGTGCTCGACCCCCGCGAAGTGGAACTGACCCGCTATGCCGACCTTTGGCTTCGCCCCTTCCCCGGGACCGAGCACCTGGTGGTGGGTGCCCTGGTGCGCCTGCTCCTGGAGGAGGGCTTGGCCCCCAAGGACGGGGCGAACCTGGAGGGCTTGGACGCCTTGCGCCAGAGCCTGCAGGCCTTCGCCCCCGATGCGGTTGCCCTGCGCTCGGGCGTGCCCCTGGATGCCCTGCGGAAGGCGGTGCGCCTGCTGGGCGGGGTGCGTCCCCTTGCCATCCTTTACAGCCTGGACAACCTGCCCCCCGCCCATGGGGAGGCGGTCGCCCGCGCCCTAGTGAACCTGGCCCTCCTCACGGGCAACGAGGGGTGGCTCTTCCCCTTGCCCCCGGGCACCAACCTGCAGGGCTTGCTGGATGTGGGGGCCGTGGCGGGCTACCTGCCGGGCCACGCCCGCCTGGGAGACGCCACGGCGCGCCAGCGCCTGGCCCAGATGTGGGGGGCCGAGGTGCCCTCGGCTCCCGCAGTGGACTTCCCAGGCATCCTGGCGGGAATCGCCAGCAAGCGGGTGCGGGCCGTGCAGATCGTGGGCAACAGCCCCGCCCTGGATACGCCCGCCGTCAACGCCTTGGCCGCGGCCGAGTTTATCGTCGTGCACGACCACCTGCTATCGCCTTTGGCGCGGGTGGCGGATGTGGTCTTCCCCTCGGCTACCTTCGCCCAGCGGGACGGCTCCTACACCAGCCTGGAGCGGCGGGTGCAACGGGTGCGGGGGGCGGTGCCCCTGCGGGGCCAGGAGCGCCCCGATTGGTGGGTCTTCAGTGCCTTGGCCCAACGGATGGGGGGGGCGGGCTTCGCCTTCGGCTCGTGGGAGGAGGTGTGGCGGGAGATGGCAAGTGCAGTGCCCGCCTATGCCGACCTGGGGCCGGGGCGGTTGGGCGGGGTATGGCCCCTGACGCCCCAGCGCACGCGCCTGTTACCCCTGCCGGCGCTCGACCCCGCCGATGTGCGCACCCCCGAGTTCCCCCTGGCCCTGGCAGTCGGGCGGGTGCTCCTGCAGGAGGGGCGGGAGATGCACATTGTCCGCCGCGGACGCCTGAACACCATCCAGAGGGACGAGGTGGTGGAGGTGCACCCCGCCGATGCCCAACGCCTGGGCCTATCTGATGGGGCCATGGTGGATGTGGTAACCCCCCAGGGGCGGCAGAGGGCGCGGGTGCAGACCTCGGGGACGGTCCCAGGGATGGTGAGCATCACCGGCCTGTTCGGGCAGTTGGCGGTGCAGTTGGCCTCCTCCGAAGCCCCCGATCCCATGCTGGCGGTGCCGGGGCTGTCGGTGCTCCCCGCCCGCTTGGAGCCGGTGGCGTAGCCCTCTTGTCCCCTCAGTGCCAGGTCTCCTCGTGGGAGCGTGCTTGGCGGCGGAGCCTCTGCTGGTGCTGAGCCAGGCGGGCCTCCTCGTCAGTGGGCTGGTAGGTATCCAAAAAGGCCCTCTGCCACTGGGGAAAGCGTCCCTCCACGATAGCCTGGCGTGCCTGAGCCATCAGGCGCTGGTAGAAGCGCAGGTTATGCACAGTCGCCAGGCGGAAGGCTAGCAGCTCCTGGGCGCGGAAAAGGTGGTGCAGGTACCCTGCCCCAAAATGGGTGCAGGTGAAGCAGTCGCACCCCTCCTCCAGAGGCCCCCGTTCCAGACGCCAGCGGGCGGCGGTGATGTCTATACGCCCCTGGCGGGTGTAGATGCCCCCCGTGCGCCCCGTGCGGGTGGGGAGCACACAGTCAAACAGGTCATACCCCATGCCAATGCAGTGCACCAGGTCGTCGGGTGCGCCCACGCCCATGAGGTAGCGGGGCTTGTGGGCGGGCAGGAAGGCGACGGTGCCCTGGGCGATCTGCAGGAACAGGGCCTTGTCCTCCCCGACGGAAAGCCCCCCGACGGCGTATCCTTCGCAGTCCAGGGACACAAGGCCCTGAGCAGAGGCTTGGCGCAGGGCCAGGTCGTGCCCGCCCTGGACAATGGCGAACAGAGCCTGGTCGGGGCGGGTGCGGGCGCGGACGCACCGTTCGGCCCAGCGCTGGGTGCGCTCCACCGCTCGCCGGAGGGCATCGGAGGAGGCCCCATAGGGTAGGCACTCGTCCAGGCAGGTGATGGCATCGGCTCCCAGCGCCTCCTGGATGCGGATGGCTTCCTCAGGTGTCAGCCAGCGGGTGGAGCCGTCCAGGTGGGACTGGAACAGGATGCCCTCGTCGGTGGTGCGGCGCAGGTCGCCCAGGGAGTAGACCTGGAACCCCCCCGAGTCGGTGAACAGGGGGCCGTCCCAGCCCATAAAGGCGTGCAGGCCTCCGAAGGCTCGCACCACCTCCGCCCCCGGCCGCAGGGCCAGGTGGTAGGCGTTGCAGATGAGGATGTGGGTGCCGCAGGCGCGGGCCTCCTGGGGGGTAAGGGCTTTGATTGAGGCCTGGCTGGCCACAGGCATAAAGGCAGGAGTGGGCACACGGCCGTGGGGGGTCAAGAGCCAGCCGGCGCGGGCAGAGGCGCAGGTGGCTTCCACCTGAAAGGCAAAGGCGCTCATCAGCCTATCCCATCAGCCAGCGGTCCAACGGCATCCCCAGGAACACGGCCCCCAGAAACGGATAGGCCGACAGGCGGAAGGGGCGGATGGCCAAAGGCGGTAGCGGTGAGCGCGCCATCCGCCAGCAGGCCCAGGCCAGAAGCAGGCCGGTGAGGCCCGCCCCCACCCAGAACAGAGGGCCAAACCGCCCCACAAGGGCCATCACCACCACCACCCCCAGCAGGGCCACCGACAGGGCAAAGCACAGCCAGGGCGCAAGCCCCCGCCCCTTGTCCAGAGGAAAGATGTTCACCCCCGCCCGCAGGTAGTCCTCCCGATAGGCCAGCATCAGCGTCCACACATGCACCGGCACCCACAGGGCCACCAGCAGGGTCAGGAGGCCCAGAAGGGGGGTCATCTGGGGGTGCATGGCGAACCAGGCCACCCACACCGGCCCGCAGGAGGAGACGATACCCAAGAAATGGGTCGCCCAGGTCTTGCGGGCCACCAGGGCACACACCACCGCCAGCGCCCCCGCTCCGAAGGCGAGAGGGTGCAAGACCCACGCCATCCCCAGGGACACGGCCACCAGCCCCGCCGCCCAGATACCTGCCTCGGCGGGGCGTAGGAGGCCCCGCGGGAGCACCCGCCTTTGGGTGCGGCGCATGCGGGCGTCCACCCCCCTGTCGAGGAAGTTGGTCAGCCCATTGGCCCCCGCGCTCCCCAGGAGCACCGCCAGCGCCGTCCAGAGGAAACGCATCGGCGTTGGCTGCAGGTCGGCAGCCACCAGGGCTGTCGTCCACCCCATTAGAGCCAGGAGAAGGGTCTCCCGGGGCTTGAGCACAAGGATGTAGGCGAGCGCCCGCTGGCCGAGGGACACACCCTCTCCTGCCCGCAGAGACGAGACAACGCCCAACACGCGTCCTCCACAGGGTTCTCCTGCTAGTATAAGGGGTGTTATACTGGCGGTGAGGCTGTCTAAGGCGAAGCGCTACGCCCCAGGAGCGTGAGGGGTGTGGGGATAGGCCTTTGGGCCGTGCGGAGCAGAACGGCGTACCATCCCCACCCGCCGGCCGAGAGTGCCCTTGCCTCCTGGATAGGGGCAGTCAGACGCAGCAGAGCCACTGGCCCTAGGGCATAAGGAGAGGCCACAATGGGCATGGCACGGGAGATCGTGGAGGGCTTTCGGGAGGTGGTGCGCGACCTCCTGATCCCCGAGTGCAAGGCTCTACAGACTGAGGTGCGTTTCCTCGGCGAGCGCTTGGACACACTGGAGAAGGTCATAGAGGAGCGCTTCGCCCGAGTAGATGAGCGCTTCCTGAAAGTGGAGCAACAGATCGCCGACCTGCGCGCCGATATGGCTACCGTGAACGGCAAACTGGACCTGCTCCTGAGCCACATCGTGGACTTCAAGACCCTCACCCAGGTTACGGTGCGTCTGGAGATGCTGGAGAAGCGGGTGGATGCCCTCGCCCAGCGCCTCGCCGAGCGCCCCTCCTGATGCAGGTACCATGTCCTTGCGCGTCGGCATCATCGGCTACCCTGTGGGCCACTCCCTGTCGCCTCGCATGCATCAGGCGGCCTTTTCTGCCCTGGGCTTGGACATCCGCTACGAGGCGTGGGAGACGCCTCCCCAGGTCTTGCCCCAGCGCATTCAGTCCTTGCGCAACGGGGACATCCTGGGGGCCAATGTAACCATCCCCCACAAGGAGGCGGTGCTCCCCCTGCTGGATACCCTGACCCCTACCGCCCGTGCCATCGGAGCGGTGAACACCATCGTCCACCGCCACGGCACCCTCCTCGGGGAGAACACCGACGCCCCGGGATTTTTGCGGGCGGTGCAGGAGGCGGGCTGTCCCCCCCAAGGGAAGCGTGTCCTCATCTTAGGAGCGGGGGGCTCGGCCCGCGCTGTAGCCTATGCACTCGCTCAGGCGGGGGTGGGATCCCTGACCATTGCGGCGCGGACGCCCGATCGGGCGTATGCCATCGCCCGCCTCCTGACGGTGCCCGTGGTGTGCATCCCCTGGGAGGAGGAGGCCCTGACCCGTGCCGCCGCGGGGGCCGACCTCATCGTCCACTGCACGCCCCTGGGCATGGCCCACACCCCCGCGGCGGGGGATACTCCCCTAAGGGCAGAGCAGATTCCCCCCTCTGTGGTGGTCTACGACCTGGTCTATACGCCCGAGCAGACACCCCTTCTGCGGGAGGCGCAGCGGGCGGGGGCACGGGCGGTGGGAGGGCTAGGGATGCTGGTGCACCAGGGGGCGCTGGCCTTTGAACTGTGGACGGGGCGGCCGGCACCTATAGAAGTTATGTGGCGCGCCGTCCGCTCTGCTGTGCAGGAGGCCCGAGCATGACCCACCTCCGGTGGCTCACGGCGGGCGAGTCCCACGGGCGCGGGCTGGTGGTCATCGTGGAGGGGGTGCCGGCGGGGCTCCCCCTCACCGAAGACGCCATCGCCAAAGACCTGCGCCGCCGTCAGGGGGGCTATGGGCGCGGCGCCCGTCAGCAGATTGAGCAAGACCGCGCCGAAATCCTGTCGGGCGTGCGCCACGGCCTGACCCTGGGCTCCCCCATCGCCCTGCTTATCTGGAACCGCGACTGGCCCAACTGGCAGACCCAGATGAGCATCGCCCCTGTGGCCGAGGCCGTCCCCCCCGTGACCCGTCTCCGCCCCGGCCACGCCGACCTGGCAGGGGCCATGAAATACTACCAGCACGATGTGCGCAACATCTTGGAGCGCGCCTCCGCCCGGGAGACGGCAGCGCGCGTGGCCGCAGGGGCTGTGGCCAGGATGTTCCTGGCCCAGTTCGGCATCACCATCCACTCCCACGTGCTCAACATCGGGGGCGTGTGGGCCAAGCCCACTCCGCCCATAGATTGGGAGCGGGTGGAGGCGTCCCCGGTGCGCTGTGCCGATCCCGAGGCCGAAAAAAGGATGATCGCCGCCATCGACGCCGCCCGTGAGGCGGGGGATACAGTGGGGGGTATTGTGGAGGTGGTGGCCGAGGGGGTGCCCATCGGCCTGGGGAGCCACGTGCAGTGGGACCGACGCATAGACGGGCGCATCGCCCAGGCCCTGATGTCCATCAACGCCGTCAAAGCCGTCTCCATCGGCGACGGGTGGGAATCGGCCAGCCTGCGGGGGAGCCAGGTGCACGATGTCATTGAGCCGGTAACCGACCCCGCCCGCCCCTGGCAACGCAAGACCAACCGCGCCGGGGGCACCGAGGGGGGAATGACCAACGGCATGCCCCTGCTGGCCCGCTTTGCGGTGAAGCCCATCTCCACCCTGGCCAAACCCTTGCCCTCGGTAGATTTGTGGACGGGGGAGACGGTGCAGGCCCACTACGAGCGCTCCGATGTGTGCCAGGTGCCCGCCGCGGGTGTCATCGGCGAGGCGATGGTGGCCCTGGTGCTAGCCGACGCCTTCCTGGAGAAGTTCGGGGGCGACCACCTGGAGGAGGTGCGGCGCAACTACCAGGCTTATCTCCAGACCATCGGCCCTCGGGGACGGCGTGGATAGGCACGCGAATGCCGATGCCCTGGCTCGCCCGCAGGAGGCCTCCCGCGGGAGGACCGCAGACAGACCCTAAACCCCATCGTCGCCATCCTTCCGTCTCTGCCGGAGGGGGAGAGGGTGAGCCTAGGAGGCTCCTACGCCCCTCGGGCGGGCCGACCTGGGCACCGACTTGGACATCGTGGTGATCGTGCGCACCCGCGAAGGGTTCGTGGAGCGGGTGCCACGCCTGTATGGGTTGCTGGCCGTCCCTGTGGATATGGATGTGCTCTGGTACATCCCCAAAGAGTGTGCACCGATGCGGGAGCGCCCCTTTGTGCGTCGCCTCTGACAGGACGAGCGGGTGCTTTAGGTGAGGAGAACCCTGTAAGGCGGGATGGCGCGGGCTGGAGCAGGCCTAGTAGGGGTCACGGACAGTCGCTGTGTGCAGTGCCCCCGTCGGAACACCCCTTCCCGATCTGTTACGATATCTCTGCACGCGTTGCGCCAATTCCCAACGGAGAGACACACAGAAAGAGCGTTCTCCATGAAGCCCCACCTTATCCTTATCGGCTTCTCGGGCACCGGCAAGTCCGCCATAGGACGGGAGGTCGCCCGCCTCCTGGGATGGCCTTTCGTGGATACCGACCAAGAAATAGTGCGACGGGCCGGCAAGCCTATCGCTGCTATCTTCGCCCAAGAGGGGGAAGAGGCCTTCCGCACCCTGGAGACCCAGGTCCTGGCCGACGCCCTCGCCTCCCCCCAGCCCACCGTCATCGCCACCGGCGGGGGGGCAGTGCTCCGCGAGGCCAACCGCCAACACATGGCCCAGGCGGGGGTGGTCATCTGCCTGGAGGCCCGGCCCGACACCATCCTCCAGCGCCTCGTCCAGGCCGAGGACGAGGTGCGCCCTCTGCTGGCGGGCCCCCAACCCCTGGAACGCATCCGCACCCTCAAGGCCCAGCGCCAGCCCCTCTACGCCCTCGCCGACTGGACCGTCCACACCGACCACCTCTCCGTGGACGAGGCAGCCCACGAGGTGGTGCGGGGCTACGACCTGGCCCGCCGGCGCTTCCCCCAGCCCGCCGACGCCGATGCTGACCTGGCTGCCATCGTGCACACCTCCGCCGGCCCCTACGCTATTTACGCCGGATGGAACCTCATCCCCACCCTGGGACAGAGGCTCCAGCGCATCGGCCTCGCCTCCACCGCCTACCTGGTGAGCGACCGGGCGGTCTTTTATACCTGGGGGCGCAAGGTGCAAACCGCCCTGGAGGAGGCCGACATCCCGACCCACATCTTCACCTTTCCGCCGGGCGAGGCGTCCAAGACCCTGGACACCGTGCGCCTGGCGTATGGGTGGCTGGCATCTTTGAAGGCCCAGCGGGGCCACCTCATCGTGGCCGTGGGCGGGGGTGTGGTGGGCGACCTGGCAGGCTTCGTCGCCGCCACCTACAATCGGGGCATGCCCTTCATCCAGGTGCCCACCACCCTCCTGGCAATGGTGGACGCCGCCATCGGTGGCAAGACAGGTGTGGACCTGCCTGAGGGGAAGAATTTGGTGGGGGCCTTTCACCAACCCCGCATGGTGCTGGCCGACGCGGCAACCTTGAGCACCCTTCCCCCCCGCGCCCTGCGAGAGGGATGGGCCGAGACCATCAAGCATGGGCTCATTCTGGATGCCCACCTCTTCCGCACTTGTGAGGAGCAGGCCGAGGCCCTCCTGGGCCTGGACAGGCAGGTAACAGTGCCCGTGCTCCGCAGGTCCATGGCCATCAAGGCCGCGGTGGTCTCCCAGGATGAGAAAGAGACCAAAGGCCTGCGTATCCTCCTCAACTATGGGCACACCGTCGGCCACGCCCTAGAGCAGGCGACGGGCTACACGGATTACCTGCACGGGGAGGCAGTGGCCATCGGCATGATGGCCGAGGGACGCATCAGCCAGCGGATGGGCCTTCTGTCCGCCGAGGGGTTGGAGCGCCAGCGGCGCGTGCTGGAGCGCTTCGGCCTCCCGACGGCCTGCCCGGGGGTAGACCCCCAGGCCCTCAAGGCCGCCATGGCTGTGGACAAGAAGCGGGCGGGAAAGGGCCTGCGGTGGGTGCTCCTGGCCGACATCGGACGGGCGGTGGTGCGGGCCGACGTGCCCGACGCCCTGGTGGACGAGGCTTTGCGGGAGATTACAGGGCGCTAGGAGCGGCTGGCCGTCAACTGGCGCACCGTCTCGGCTAGAGTGCTCACCTGCTTCTCCAGGTTCTCCACCCGCACCGTCAGGCGCGCCACATCCGTAAGGGTGGCCATCTGACGCATGAGGATATCCATCTTCCCATCAATGGCCGAGACCGCCTTGGCCAAGTCCAGAATTTCCTTGTGCATAGCGTCAAAGCGGGCGTCCACCCGGGCGAAGCGTTCGTTCATCTCCCGCGTCAGGGCCTCAAAGCGGGCGTCCACCTGGGCGAAGCGCTGGTCCACCTGGGCGAACCGCTGCTCTATCTGAACGAAGCGCTGGTCTAACTGGCCAAAGCGTTGCTCCATCTGGCCGAACCGCTGCTCCACCTGGGCGAAGCGCTCCTCCAAGACCTTCTCCAGGCGGTCCAGGCGCTCGCCCAACAGGCGCACCTCGGCCTGCAGGGCCTTGAACTCGGGGATTAGCAGGTCGCGCACGACCTGCCGAAAGCCCTCCACGATGTCCCGTGCCGTGCTCATCGCCTTTCCCAGTATACTACGGGTTCAGGCCCCCGTGCCCTGCGCCGCCGCCCAGACACGGGCCACATCCCCCTCCGACACCCCTCGGCGGCGCAGTTCCGCCAGCAGATCCTCCACATAGGGCAGAATAACCGTATCCCCCACCACATTCTCGGAGCACGGCTCCACCCGGTCGGGACGGCACTCGTGGGAGATCACCCACCCCCACAGGGACGACTCCACACACAGGAAAACGGGACGCTCCACATGCATGTGCACCCGCATGCTGCCCCCTCCAGGGTATTATCCCACTCCGCAGAGGCAGACGGCCAGCCGTGTGGAAGCCCATCCCACAAAAAAGAGGTTCGTGGGGTGTTGCCCCCCGCCCTTTACAGCACTGCAACGAGCCCCTATCATGAGGGTAGCCACCCCCCGGAAAGGACAGGGCAGCCGTGAGCGCGCCAGGCCAGGGCACTCCCACTCCCCCTACCCCTCCCAGTATGTCTGACTGGCTCAGCCACACGGAGGGGTGGCGCACTCTGCGTCGGGGTGAAATCGTAGAGGGTCTGGTGATGCGGGTGGACTCCGACGGCCTGCTGGTCAGCGTGGGGGGGAAATCGGAGGGGTTTGTCCCCCTGCGGGAGATGCGCACCCTGGCCGACAAGAGCGTGAAAGTGGGTGATACCATCCTCGCCACCGTGCTCCGCCCCGAGGACGCGGAGGGCCCCGCTCTCCTTTCCGTAGACCGCGCCCACGGCGAAAAGGGGTGGCGTCTGTTGGAAGCGGCCCTGGCCGAAGGCAAAAGGATCACAGCACGCTGCACGGGCTATAATAAAGGTGGGCTTGTGGTGGAGGTGGAGGGCGTTCAGGGCTTTGTCCCCCTCTCCCAGGTGGCCCCCAACCCCAAACCTCCCCAAGGGGAGAGCGATCTGGCCCAACGGGTGGGCAAAACCCTCCACCTCAAAGTGCTGGAGGTGGAGCGCAAACGGGGACGGGCCATCCTCTCCGAGCGGGCCGTCTGGCAGGAGGAGCGGGAGGCCCAAAAGGCACGCCTGCTCCAGGAGCTGCAGGAGGGCCAAGTGCGCAAAGGGCGTGTGTCCAGCCTGTCCCCCTTTGGGGCCTTCGTGGATTTGGGGGGGGCCGATGGCCTTATCCACCTCTCCGAACTCTCCTGGACGCGGGTGACCCGCCCCGAGGAGGTGCTGCAGGTGGGGCAGGAGGTAGAGGTGTATGTGCTGAAGGTGGACCGGGAGAACCGGCGCATCAGCCTCTCCTTGCGCCGTCTGCTCCCCCAGCCCTGGGAGACCGTCGCCGCCCGTTATCAGGTGGGCCAACTGGTGCCCGCCACCATCACCCGCCTCACCGAGTTTGGTGCCTTCGCCCGTCTCGAGGATGGCATAGAGGGGTTGATTCACATCTCCGAACTGTCCGACCGCCCCCTCACCGACCCCCGCCAGGCCGTGCGCGAGGGGGACAGTGTCACGGTCAAAGTCCTCCGCATTGAACCGGAGCGGAAGCGCATCGCCCTAAGCCTGCGCCAGGCCCAGGCGGAACTGGCCTTGTAACCCAGAGCCTCGGCAAGGACGGTGAGCCATGACGAGCAGATTTGAAAAGTTCTCAGAAAGAGCCCGCAGGGTCTTATCCCTGGCCCAAGAGGAGGCCGTCCGCTTCAACCATAACTACATCGGCACCGAGCACCTCCTCCTGGGCCTGGTACGAGAGACGGAAGGGGTTGCAGCACGCGTCCTGGCCAACCTGGGTGTAGACCTCAACAAGGTCCGTTCCGCCGTCGAGTTCATCATCGGGCGGGGCGAGCGCCCCGTCTCCCAGGAGAGCATCGGCCTGACCCCTCGTGCCAAAAAGGTGATTGAGCTGGCCGTGGACGAGGCCCGTCGCCTGGGCCACCACTACATCGGCACCGAGCACCTCCTCATCGGCCTTTTGCGGGAGGGGGAGGGCGTGGCCGCCGGGGTGCTGGAAAGCCTGGGGGTGAGCCTGGACCGGGTGCGGGCCGAAACCCAGCGCATCCTCTCCCAGACCACCGGCCAGGCCCGGGAGGGGCGCGCCACCGCCCGCACCCCCACCCTGGACCAACTGGGGGTGGACCTCACCGCTCTGGCACGCCAGGGTAAACTGGACCCCGTCTGGGGACGCCATCGGGAAATCCAGCGGGTCATCCAAATCCTCTCCCGCCGCACCAAGAACAACCCCGTCCTCATCGGCGAGCCCGGCGTGGGCAAAACGGCCATCGTGGAGGCCCTGGCCCAGCGCATCGTGGCCGGCGAGGTGCCCGAAACCCTGCAGGGCAAACGCCTGGTTACCCTGGATATGGGAGCCCTGGTGGCCGGCACCAAATACCGGGGCGAGTTTGAGGAGCGCCTCAAGAAAGTCATTGAGGAAATCCGCACCGCCGGCAACATCATCCTGTTCATCGACGAGATGCACACCCTGGTAGGGGCGGGCGCCGCCGAAGGGGCTGTGGACGCCGCCAACATCCTCAAACCCTCCCTCTCCCGGGGGGAGTTGCAAGTGGTGGGTGCCACCACCCTGGATGACTACCGCAAATACGTGGAGCGGGACCCGGCTTTGGAACGGCGCTTCCAGCCCGTTTTGGTGGAGGAGCCGACCGTGGAGGACACGGTGGAAATCCTCCGCTACATCAAGGGGCGCTACGAGGAGCACCACCGCCTCACCATCTCCGACGAGGCGTTGGTCGCCGCCGCGCGCCTGGCCGCCCGCTTCATCCCCGACCGCTTCCTCCCCGATAAGGCCATTGACCTGGTGGACGAGGCCGCCTCCCGCGTGCGCATCCAGCGGGCCACCACCCCCCTCTCAGTCAAAGAGGTGCAGAAACTCCTGGAGAATGTGCGCCGGGAGAAAGAGGAGGCCATCGCCAACCAACAGTATGAATACGCCGCCGAACTGCGCCAACGGGAACTCAACCTCATGCGCAAGGTGGAGGAGGCGGAGCGCCAGTGGCAGACCGAGCAGGAGAAGGAGAAGCCCGTCGTTACCGCCGACGACATCGCCGAGGTGGTCTCCATGTGGACGGGCATCCCCCTCTCCCGCCTCAAGCAGGAAGAGACAGAGCGCCTCCTGAAGATGGAGGAGCACCTCCACAAACGCATCATCGGGCAAGACGAGGCCATCACCGTGGTCTCCAAGGCCGTCCGCCGCGCCCGCGCCGGCCTGAAGGACCCCCGTCGCCCCGTGGGTGTCTTCATCTTCCTGGGGCCCACCGGCGTGGGCAAGACCGAACTGGCCCGCGCCCTGGCCGAGTTCATGTTCGGCTCCGACGACGCTATGGTGCGCCTGGATATGTCCGAGTTTATGGAGCGCCACACCGTCGCCCGCCTAGTGGGCGCACCCCCGGGCTATGTGGGCTACGAGGAGGGGGGCCAACTCACCGAGACCATCCGCCGTAAGCCCCACTCGGTCATCCTGCTGGACGAGATAGAAAAGGCCCACCCCGATGTGTTCAACATCCTCCTGCAAATCTTCGACGACGGCCACCTCACCGACGCCAAAGGACGTAAGGTGGACTTCCGCAACACCATCATCATCATGACCAGCAACCTGGGCTCCGACCTGATTCGCAGGGAGTCGGCCCTGGGTTTCCAGGTGAAAAAGGAGGAGGCCCGCACCTTCCAGGAAGCCTACGAGCGGATGAAGGAAAAGGTTACCACCGAGGTGAAACGCTTCTTCCGCCCCGAGTTCCTCAACCGCATTGATGCCATCGTGGTGTTCCACGCCCTCACTCGGGAGCACATCCTGCAGATCGTGGACCTTATGCTCTCCCAAGTGCACAAGCAACTGGCCGAGAAGGACATCAAACTGGAGATTACCCCTGCGGCGCGGGAGTGGCTGGGCCAGAAGGGCTACGACCCCAACTTCGGCGCACGCCCCCTGCGTCGGGTCATCCAAACCCATGTGGAAGACCGCCTCTCCGAGGAACTCCTGGCCGGCAAGTTCAAGCCCGGCGACACCGTCATCATAGACGTGGAGAACGACCAGATCGTTACCCGCTGTCGGGAGACCGCCTCCGCCCGCAGCTAGTGGCCCCTCGGCCCCCTCCCCAGACATCATGAGTGGGATGGGGCCTCCCTTTGGGCGCCTCCCCTGGGGGGCTGGAGCATTTCCCCCACCCTCCCATAGACACTCCGGCGCGACCCTGCGCGCGTGGCAACCCCGTGCAGGGGTGGGGCTACTCTGCCTTTTCTATTGCCTGCGTGCTGCGTGGCCACATCCCAAACCATGCCCCCCCGGACAACAGCGGCGGGGCGGACACACCGCCCCCCTACTCCCACCCCCTGCTATACTAGGTGTGCCACTACACGCGCGAGGGGTGCACCGTGCGCTTCGGCGTCAGCCTCTTGGCCGTAGCCCAACAACCCAAAGGCACCGACCCCTCCCGCCAGGTGGAGGAGGTCCTCACCTGGGCGCGGGCCGCCCGGGACCTGGGCTTTGACTACCTGACGATGGGCCAACACTACCTCACCAGCCCCTACCAGATGTTCCAGCCCATCCCCCTGCTGGCCCGCCTTATCCCCGAAACGGGGCAGATGCGCCTGGTAACTACCCTGATTATCCCCCTCCACAACCCCGTGGACTTGGCCGAGAGCTTGGCCACGCTGGATGTGCTCTCCGGGGGGCGCATCGGCATCAGTTGCGCCCTGGGCTACCGGGACGAGGAATACCGCGCCTTCGGCGTGGACCCCAAGCGCCGTGTCTCCCGCATGACCGAGTGTGTGCAGTGCTTGGTGCGCCTGTGGACGGAGGAGGAGGTTACCTTTCACGGACAGCACTTCACCCTGGAGCGGGCCACGGTGGTGCTCCGCCCCCTCCAGAAGCCCCACCCGCCCCTGTGGATTGCTGCGAACAGCGACAGCGCCATCATCCGCGCGGCGCGAATGGGCCTCCCCTGGAACATCAACCCCCACGCCACCTTGGCCACCATTCAACGCCAGGTCGCCCTCTATCGTCAGGCTGCCCAAGAGGCGGGGAAAGACCCCACCATCCCTCTCCCGATGGGGCGGGAGCTCTACTGCGCCCCCACCGCCCAACAGGCCTGGGAGGAGGTGGGGCCCTACATTTACGGCAAATACCAGGCCTACGCCCAGTGGGGACAGGACAAGGCCCTTCCCGGCCAGGAGACCTTCCGCACGCGCCTGGACGCCCTGGCCCAGGACCGCTTCATAATCGGCTCCCCCGACGACTGCTCCCGTGTCCTGGAGCGCTATGCGGAACTGGGCATCGGCTCCGCCCATTTCCGCATGCACTGGCCGGGGATGCCCTTGTCCCAAGCCCTGCGGGGGATGGAGTTGTTCGCCCGGCGGGTGATGCCCCGCTTCCGCTAGGGTGTCGCGCCCCTTGGGGCGCACCCTGTGCGCGCAGGTGCGAACACACGGGGCGCAGGCTGGGCACCATCCTCAGCCACCTTCTCGCTCTGGGGGGTCCCCCCCTGCCCCTTGACGATGCCCTGCCACAACCCTATAGTGCAATTGCACATCGTTGCACGAGGCGGAGATGGGTGGACACAGCGCGGCCCTGGAGACCCTCAAGGGGACAGGACGCCGCCTCACCCCCCAACGCCTAATGGTGCTGGAGGCTATCGCCGAGGCGGGGGGGCATGTGGGTGCGGAGGAGGTGCTGTCCCGGGTGCAGAAGGTTTACCCCTATATCGACATCGCCACCATCTACCGCACACTCAACCTCCTGAAGGGTTTGGGGCTGGTGATGGAGATCGCCACTCCCCAGGGAACACGCTACGAACTGGTGCGGGAGGGCCAACGCCACCACCATATGGTCTGCCGCGCCTGCGGGAGCACATGGGATATGTCTACCCGTTTCCTGGCTGCCCTTCAGGAAGAGGTTCGGAGGGAATACGGCTTCCAGGCCGATATGGCCCACTTTACCCTGCAGGGCCTCTGCCAAGAATGCCTGGCTCATAGCGCCTCCCCCGCCTCCCCAAGGAGAGCCGATGCCTGAACAGAGCCTGCTTCTACTGGCCCTGGGGACGCTCCTTTTGGGCCTGCGCCACGGCGTCGACTGGGACCACATCGCTGCCATCGCCGACCTCACGGGTGCCCAGCCTACGCGCCTGCGGGGTTTTATCATCGGGACGCTGTATGCGTTGGGGCATGCCTTTGTGGTGGTGGTACTGGGCCTGTTGGCCTTGTGGTTCGGCACCCTTCTCCCGGAGTGGGTGGACGCCTACCTGGAGCGGGTGGTGGGGGCGACCCTGGTGGTGTTGGGGGCGTGGATCTTCTGGACGCTCTGGCAAAGCCCCCAAGAGTTTCGCCTGCGCAGTCGGTGGATGCTCCTTTTGGCGGGGGCACGGGCGCTCTACCGGCGCCTCACAACCCTCCTGCGGCGTCAACCTGCCGTTGTCCCCGTGGGCGGGGGCCAGCCCATAGATACCCCCGGCCCCCTGATGGCCTGGAACATCGGCATGATTCACGGTATCGGGGCCGAAACAGGGAGCCAGGCCCTTCTGCTGGCCTCGGTGGCCGGGGTCAGCGCCGCTGGAGCCGGCAGTGTGCTCCTGTTCACCTTCACCCTGGGACTAGTGATCTCCAACTCTCTCATTACCCTGGCGACCACGATGGGCTTCCTGGGTGCCCAGGGACGGCGCTGGCTCTACATCGCCCTGGGGGTGGTGGCGGGGGTGTTCAGCCTGGTGCTGGGCATCCTCTTCCTGGCTGGGTGGGGCACCCTGCTCCCGGCTCTGCTCGGGTAGCGGGTGAAAGCCCGCAGTATCCTTCGGGCGCGGGGTTATCCCCTGGGCTTCAGGCGGTCGGCGCTGTCTATCAGGATGCTGACGGGGCCGTCGTTGTGCACCTCCACCAGCATCCGCTCCTGAAAGCGCCCTGTGGCCACCGCAAGCCCGCTCTGGCGGAACAAGGCCACCGCCTGCTCGTAGAGGGGTTGCGCCTCGGCGGGGGGCGCTGCCTGGGTGAAACTAGGGCGTCGCCCCTTGCGGGTGTCGGCATAAAGGGTGAACTGGCTGATGACCAAGATGCCGCCCCCCACCTCCTGCACCGAGTGGTGGAAACGCCCCTCGGCATCCGGGAACACCCGCAGGGTAAGCACCTTGTCCACCAGGTAGCGGGCGTCCTCCAAAGTGTCGCCCTGGCCAATCCCCAGGAACACCACCAGGCCCGGCCCAATGGCCCCCACCGTCTCCCCGCCGACGGAGACGCAGGCGCGCTGGACGCGTTGGACAAGGGCACGCACAGGCAGTTAGGTTTTGGCGGCGGAGGGGGCCGTGTCGGCCTTGCTGGCCTCGGCCGTGCCCGAGGCCCCGTTGCTCGGTTTGGACGACTCTTCCGACGAAGAGAGAGTGGGGTTCTTCCGGGCGTAGTCGGTTACATACCACCCACTGCCCCGGAAGATGATGGGTACGGGGCTGATGCGCCGCCGGGCACGGCCATTGCAGACAGGGCAGGTGGCTATAGGCTCGGCGTCAAAACTCTGGCGCAGCTCAAAGTGATGGGAACAGGCGCGGCTCTCGCAGACATACTCGTAGATCGGCACCGTTCCCCTCCCTCCCGAAGCAGGTGGTTTTCGTAACACCACATAGAAATTCTAGCAATCGCTTGGGGCGAGTGTCAACGGCTTGGGGAGGGGGCGACAGGACGCCCGAAGGCTACCCTGCTAGGGCATCGTTGTGCGCCGCTCTCGGAATAGGCGCACTGTCGCCTCGGTGGGGGGGTAGTATGTGCCTGGGGGCACATTCTCCTTCTGAATCAGCCCCTTGATCCACTCCTCCACCTGCTTGTGCTCCTCGCACCAGGCCACCACCTCTTCGGCTAGGTGGGCCGGGCAGACCACCACCCCGTCGTCGTCGGCCACGATTACATCCCCTGGGCGCACCAGCACCCCCCCGCATTGGATATCCACCCCCGCCTGGTAGGGGTCGCCATAGGGGAGGCCGATGCCGGGCGTCCGCCGGCGGGCGAAGATGCCGAAGCCATAGGCCCCCACCCCCTCCAGGTCGCGGATGGCCCCGTCGGTTACCAGGCCCTCGGCCCGGCGCATCTTTAGGTAGAGGAACTTCACATCGCCCCCCACGGCGCAATAGGGCATGCCCATTGCGTCAATCACCAACACATCCCCCGGCCCGCAGGCCTGCATGGCCTGATATTCGGGGGAGTCCGGGCCGCGCCGCACCTCCTGCGCAAGGTCAGGACGCCACGGCAAGAAGCGCAGAGTGCGGGCACGCCCCACCATTCGCCGGCCCGGCGTCAGGGAGTAGACCTCCTCCATGAGCACCCGCTGGTAGCCCCGCTCCCAAAGGGCGGTGAACACCGTCGCAGTGCTGACCTTGCGGAAGCGCTCCAGGATACTCTCGGGCACCTCTCGCTGCGCCATCCCTCGGCTCCTTTCCACAGGGCAAGCTCGGGGCTGCCCCGTGCCCGCTTTAGTCCTGGATACGGATGACTGACAGGGGCTCCTGGCCGTTGAGCATGCGCCGCAGGTTCTGGGTGAGGAAGGCCAGGGTGCGCTCCCACACCTCAACGCTGGGGCCGGCCCGATGGGGGGTAATGACCACATTGTCCAGGTCCAGCAGGGGGTTATCGGGCGGGGTAGGCTCCTGAGCCAGCACATCCAAACCCGCCCCCGCTATGCGCCGTTGACGCAACGCCTGCAGGAGGGCGTGCTCGTCGGCCACCTCCCCGCGGCTGGTATTGATCAGGATGGCGGTGGGCTTCATCAGGGAGAGGAAGGAAGCGTTGATCATCCCCCGGGTGCGCCGGTTCAGGGGCACATGGACGGTCACAATGTCCGACTGGCGCAGGAGGTCCTCCAGAGGCACCCGCCGCACCCGCAGGTCCCGCTCCACCTCGGGCGGGGCGGGAACGATGTCGTGGTACAGCACGGTTACATCCCACCCCCGCAGGCGGCGGGCCACCTCCCGCCCGATGGCCCCAAACCCCACGATGCCGATGGTCTTCCCTGTCAGTTCCCGGTTGTCCAGGCCTTGCAGTTCCTGCGCCCACCGGCGGTGCTGGACGCTCTTCCAGGAGGGGATGAGGTGGCGCAGGCACGCCAGCATGAGCATGATGGTGTGGTCGGCCACCGACGGGGCGATGGACGCCGAGTTGTTGCAGATGCGGATACCCATCTCGGAGATGGTGTGCACATCCATGCGGTCAAACCCTGCCGAGAGGAGTTGGATGTACTTGAGGCGGGGCAAACGGCGCACGAAGTCTGGGGAAATCTCCGACACCCCCAGCACCAGCACCTCGGCGTCTTTGCAGAGGGCCGCCTTTTGGTCGTCGGGAAGGGTCATATCTACAATCTGCACGCCCAGGTCGGCGGGCAGGCGTTTGGCCCGCTCTGCCCAGGGATGCCCCGGGGGGACAAGGAAAACGGCTCGGCTTCCCATAGCGCATCTCCTCCTGAGGGTGTGTGCACCCCACCATTCTAGCGGAGGCGGGGGCAAGAGGAGAGGGGCCTAGCCCTCCACCTCCACGATGGCCTCAATCTCCACGGGGATGTTGAAGGGGAGGCTCCCCATGCCCACAGCGGATCGGGCGTGGCGCCCCTTGTCGCCGAACACGGCCACGAACAGGTCGGAGCACCCGTTGATGACCCGGGGGTGCTCGGTGAAGGAGGGGTCAGCGTTGACCATCCCCAACACTTTCACCACCCGCTTCACCTTGCCCAGGTCGCCGATGGCAGCCTTCAGGCTGGCCAGCAGGTTGAGGCCCACTTGGCGGGCAGCCTCGTAGGCCTGCTCCACCGTCATCTCGCGCCCCACCTTGCCCGTGATGTAGGTGCCATCGGGGCGGCGGGGGCCATGCCCAGCCAGGAACACCAGGTTCCCCGTGCGCACGGCGGTTACATAGTTGGCGGCAGGCGTGGGGGGTGGGGGCAAGGTCAGGCCCATCTCGCGCAGCTTCTGCTCGGGATGCACACGCACCTCCTTCCTGTGTGGACTGGTGTTATGATAGCAGGGGAGACGCTTCCCCACCAGGGCGAGCGCCCAGGAGGCAGGCATGGACTTCCGCTTCACCCCCGAACAGGAGGCCTTCCGCCAAGAGGTGCGCCAGTTCTTTCGCCAGGTCTTGCCGCCCGATTGGCGGGGGATAGACCCCGACTCCTACTTTGTGGAAGAGAACTGGCGTTTCATTCGCCAGCTGACGGCCAAGATGGCCCAACGGGGATGGCTGACCCTCCACTGGCCTAAGGAATACGGGGGCCAGGGGCGCTCCGTGATGGAGCAGGTCATCTACCAGGAGGAGACGGCCTATTGGCGGGTGCCCACCCGGGATGTGAGCACGGGCACTCACATCGTGGGGCCGACCCTGATGATCTACGGCACCGAGGAGCAGAAGCGGGAGTTCCTGCCGGGCATCAGCCGCGGGGAAATCCTGTTCTGCCAGGGGTTCAGCGAACCGGGAGCCGGCTCCGACCTGGCCTCGTTGCAGATGCGGGCGGTGGAGGACGGGGATGACTTTATCCTCCATGGCTCCAAGATATGGACCTCCGGGGCTCATCGCTCCACCCACTGCTACCTGCTGGCCCGCACCGACCCCTCGGCCGAAAAGCATCGGGGCATCAGCGCCTTCATTGTGGACATGAACGCCCCGGGCATTACGGTGCGCCCCATCCTGAACATGTTCGGGGTGCACTACTTCAACCAGGTGTTCTTTGACGGGGTGCGGGTGAACAAGCGCTACCTGGTGGGAGAAAAGAACCGGGGATGGTATGTGGCGGCCACAACCTTGGACTTTGAACGGTCGGGCGTGGGGCGCCACGCCTCCAACCGACGGGCGGTGGATGAACTGGCCGAACTGGCGCGGGAGGCACACTTCGGGGGAAAGCCCTTGAGTGCTAATCCCTTGGTGCGCAACCGCTTGGCGGATCTGGCCATCAGCGTGCGGGTGGGCACCCTGGTGGCCTATGAGGTGGCGTGGCTCCAGTCCCAGGGGAAGGTGCCCAACAAAGAGGCGTCCCTCTCCAAACTGATGGGGAGCGAGACGGCCCAGCAGATTTACGCCTTTGGGGTGCAGATGGTGGGGCTGTATGGGATTCTGGACAAAGGCTCCAAGTGGGCCTTCTGGGACGGACGCCTGGCACTGGAATGGGCCGATTCCTTCTCCCACACCATTCGGGCAGGCACCAGCGAGGTGCAGAGGAACATCATCGCCATGCGGGGTCTGGGCCTGCCTCGGGGTTAGGCCGTGCAGGGGCAGAAGCCTTCTACCCAGGAGCGGTGGTCGTCCCGCCTGGGCTTCATTTTGGCCACCATCGGCTCCGCCATCGGGGTGGGGAACCTGTGGCGTTTCCCCTACCTGGTGGGGATGAACGGGGGCGGGGCCTTCCTGGTGCCCTACTTCCTGGCTATCGCCTTGTGTGGATTGCCCATCCTGATGCTGGAACTGGCGGGGGGCAGGCGCTTTCGGCAGGGAGTGGTGGGCACCTTCCGGGCGGTGCGCCCCGTCGCAGGGCTGGTGGGGGCCTTTATCGCCTTCTCGTCTTTCCTGCTTCTCAGTTACTATCTGGTGGTGGTGGGCTGGGCGTGGGGCTACCTGGTGCACAGCCTGGGTGGCTCCTTCCCCGCCTTCGGTGCGTATACCTCCGGCTACAACTCGGTGCTGTTCTTCCTGGTGCTGTGCGGGGTTACGGTGGGCATTGTGGGGCTGGGGGTGCGCCGGGGCATTGAACTGGCCAGCCGTATCCTGATGCCCACTTTGTTCCTGCTGGTGCTGGGCCTGGCCGTGTTCTGCACCACCCTACCAGGCTGGAGGGAGGGCATCGTCTTTTACCTGTACCCGAAGCCCTCGGCGTTGGCCGATCCTTTGGTCTGGGCCGCCGCCTTCGGACAGGTCTTCTTCTCGGTGGGTGTGGGGATGGGGGTGATGATTACCTACGGATCCTACGCCCAGGAGAAGGAGCCTATCGCCTCCTCGTCGTTGTGGATCGTGCTGGCCGATGCGTCGGCGGCCCTGCTGGCGGGGTTTGTGGTGTTCCCCATTGTGTTCTCCTACGGCGGGGAGCCGGCGGCCGGCCCCGGCCTGGCCTTTGATACTCTGCCCCACCTGTTCCGCCAGTTTTCGGGGGCCACGGGGCAGGTGGTGGCGGGGCTGTTCTACCTGCTGTTGGGCATTGCGGGGATTGGCCCTTCGGTCTCCCTGTTGCAGACGGCGCTGGTGGGCCTAGAGGAGGGGATAGGGGTACCCCGGCGGCGCGCATTGCCCCTGGTGGCGGTGGCCCTGGTGCTTCTGGGCCTGCCCAGCGCCCTCAGTTACAGTGGTGGCGGCCTGCGCCTGGCGGGTGCCCCAGTGCTGGACATCCTGGACAACCTGACGGGGCTGGTGCTCCTGCCCTTGGGGGTGTTGGCAACGGCGGTGGTGCTGGGGTGGCTCGCCCCCACGCGCCTGATGGTAACCGATGTGCAGAGGGGCTTTGTGGGGTGGTCGGGCACCTGGCTGGTGCGCTTTGCGGTGCCCCTCTCCATCCTGGGGGTGCTGGGGGCTACGGTGTTCCAACGCCTGGTGCGCTAGAACGTCCGCCCCTGCCTGTGCACCGGAAATCCTGGCCACCCCCCGCAAGAAGCCCTACTTTTCCCCCTTGCGCTCCACCAGTTGGAACAGGATGCCGTGGGTGTCTTTGGGGTGAATGAACACCAGTCCCCCGGCTTCAATGAGCTGCACTCCTCGGCTTTTGAGGGCGTCGCGGGCCTGGGCCAGGTCCTCCACCGCCAGGGCCACCAGGTGAATCCCCTCGCCCCGCCGCTGGAGGGTGCGCCCCAGGGGGGTATCGGGGCCGAGGGGCTCGGCCAGTTCAATGAAGCGCCCCGAGGTGCCCAGGTAGAAGTAGGCGTTGCGCAGGCCCAGGTGGGGATGAGCCTTGCCCACCTCCCCTGTGGGCTTCAGTCCCAGGCGCTTCTCATAGTCCTGCACTGCCTGCTCCAGGTTGTTCACCGCCACCACGATGTGGTCAATCCATTTGAACACGACGCACCTCCTATTGCAGAACCTGCAGGGTGGCGTGGCGGATGCGCTCCCAATCGATCTCATAGCCCAGGCCAGGCTTGGTGGGGGCGTGGACATAGCCCTGGCTGTCCACACGGATGTCCTCCACCAGGCCGAACTCGTTGGCCCCCGTGGAGGGGAAGTGCTCGTAGTAGTCGCAGTTGGGAATAGCCATGATCACATGCAGATTGGCCACATTGTTGAGGGAGTTGCCCCCGTGATGGATTTCGCACTTCATGCGGAAGGCCTCGGCCAGGTGGGCGATTTTCAGCAAGGGGGTAATGCCCCCCGACACCGCCACATCCCCCCGCAGGATGTCCGTGGCCTTCTGCAGAATCCAGATGGGCGTCCCGTAGAAGCGCCCAGGCACCCACTCCACCGACATGATGGGGATGTCCAGTTTCTGGCAGAGTTTGGTGTAGTTGTAGATGTCCTCTTCGGCCAGGGGGTCCTCGTACCAGTAGTAGTCCAGGTCCTCCAAGGCGCGTCCCACCCGAATGGCGTCCTCGTAGGTGTAGGCCCACATGGAGTCCAGCATAAGGGTCATGGTATCGCCCACGGCCTGGCGCACGGCGCGGCAGATGGCGATGTCCATTTGGGGGTTGCCATGGGGGTGGATTTTGTAAGCCGTCCACCCCCGGGCGCGGAAGCGCAGGGCCTCCTCCACATAGTCCTCCACCCGAGGCCAGGAGGGGGAGCTGGCGTAGGCGGGCACCTTCTCCCGGCAGGTGCCCAGCAGGCGGTGAATGGGCAGGCCCGCCACCTTCCCAGCGATGTCCCACAGGGCTATATCCACTGCGCCGATGGCCTGGGTGGAGACGACACGGTTCAAACGCCACATCTCCCCCCAGAGGGCCCCGATGTCCAGGGGGTTACGCCCCACTACCAGGGGCTTTAGGAACTCCATCAGAGGGCCGACAAAGGCGTCCGCCCCCTGGCGTGGGGAGCCCAGGAAAGCATACCCCTCCACGCCTGCATCGGTGTGAACGGCCAGAACACCCAACTGCTTCACCCCTCCGAAGGTGTTGCGCCCCGAACGGTAGGGCGGGGCCTCCCATTTGACCAACCGAACGGTGAGCCCAGTGATTTTCACGGCTCCCCCCTTGGGCAGAAGCGGTTTTGCGACTACTATAGCACTTTGGAGCACCCCGCACCCCCCACACAGCACAGGAGGTGGGCGATGGCCTTCAGCACAACCCTCTGGCGGAGCATAGAGGACATCTTTTCGCGCATCCTGGCCCATCCCTTTCTGCAGGGCCTGACGGACGGCACACTCCCCGAAGAGGCCTTCCGCTTTTATGTGGTGCAGGACGCCCTCTACCTGCGGGACTTCGCCCGGGGCCTGGCCCTTTTGGGTGCCAAAGCCCCCCAGGATGCCTGGCTCATGAAGTTCGCCCAGGACGCCCGCGACGCCTTGCAGGTGGAGCGTGCCCTGCACGAGGCCTTTTTCGCCCACTGGGGGCTGACCCCGGAGCAGGTGTATGCCACCCCCTTGGCCCCCACCAATCTGCTGTATACCTCCTACCTTCTGCGGGTGGCCTATGAGCGCCCGTTTTATGAAGGGGTGGCCGCCTTCTTGCCCTGCTACTGGATCTACCTGGAGGTGGGGAAGGCGTTGGAGAGGCGGGGCTCCCCCAAGCCCCTGTACCAGCGCTGGATAGATACCTACGCCAGCACCGAATACGAGAAGGTGGTGCGGGGAACCATCGCCGTAACCGATGCCCTCGCCGAAACCCTCACCGACGCCCAGCGGGAGACCATGCGCCACCACTTCGTCATCACCAGCACCCTGGAGTGGATGTTTTGGGATATGGGCTGGCGGAAAGAGGGGTGGCCGGTGTAGGGGGGGACAGGTCTGGGCGGTTCCCTATGCCTTGACCAGAGGCATACCACGCCCTAGCATAGGGCACGGAGCCTCCACGTATGGTGCGCCCCTATCAGTGGATCGCCCTGCTCCGCTTGACAGGGACAACCCGCCGCGAGCGGATTCAGCGCATAGTGGCCCTGGTGGTTGTAGCGCTCATCATCGTGGGGGCGATTATCTTTCGCAACTTCCTCTGGGCCATCCGCACCGCCACATACCCGGGCATCTTCCTGCTGAGTTTGGTGGGGGCGGCGTCCATCTTCGTGCCCATACCGGGGTTGGCGTCGGTGTGTGCGGGGGCGGGGGTGCTGGCCTTGAACCTGTGGGCGGTGGCGGCTTTGGCAGCGGCGGGAGAGGCCATTGGCGAGACCAGCGGTTACCTGGCCGGCATTGGGGGGCGCACCCTGGTGGAGAAGCACCCTTACTACCTGCGCTTCTACGCCTGGATGCGCTACCGCGGGGGGCTGGTGCTGTTCCTGGCCTGCATCATCCCCAACCCCCTGTTTGACATCGTGGGCATTACGGCGGGGAGCCTGCGCTACCCCCTGCACCTCTTCTATCCCCTGGTGTTCAGTGGCAAACTGGTGAAGAACCTCTGGATCTCCTACCTGTGCTACCGGGGCCTCATGCCTGTGTTACGGTGGCTAGGTGGCATGGATTAGACTGTGCTAGGCTAGGACAACTACCAGGAGGGGGAGTATGCCGACTTTTGACCGTTCCTTTGTGGTGCAGTTGGCCGAGCGGTATCGCAACTGGGGGCGCTGGGGCCCCGAGGACGAACTGGGCACCCTTAACTTCGTTACTCCGGACACGGTGCGAGAGGCGGCCACACTCATACGGGACGGGAAGGTCTTCAGCCTGGCTATTGACTTTAACCACCTGGGCCCCCAGCGCCCCGGGCACTACACCCGCCGTTTCAACCCCGTCCACACCATGCTCCGCACGGGGACGGATGCTTTGGCCTCTGGCGAAGGGGGCGAACCCCCCATTATGGCCGGCAGTGATGACATCGTAACCATGCCTTTGCAATGTGCCACCCAGTGGGACAGCCTGGCCCACATCTTTTACAAAGGGATGATGTATAACGGGCGCTCCGCCGCCCTGGTTACCGCCCAGGGTGCCGCCAAAAACTCCATTGACAAGATGCGGGCACGGATCGTGGGGCGTGCCGTGCTCTTGGACATCCCCCGCAGTAAGGGCGTCCGCTGGCTGGAGCCTGGGACGCCTATTTATCCCGAAGACCTGGACGCCTGCCTGCGCCAGCAAGGGGTGCAGGTGCGCCGCGGCGACTTCCTCCTGGTGCGCACGGGCCACATCACCCTCTGCCGCGCCCGGGGCGACTGGGGCGACTACGCCGGGGGCGATGCGCCGGGCCTCTCCCTTTTGACCATCCCCTGGATTTACGAGAAGGAGGTCGCAGCGGTCTGCGCCGACACCTGGGGGGTGGAGGTGCGCCCCAACGAGGTGCCCGATGTGCGCCAGCCCTGGCACGTGGTCGCCATCCCCAACATGGGCCTGCTGGTGGGGGAAATTTTTGACCTGGACGCCTTGGCCGAGGATTGCGCCAAGGACGGACGCTATGCGATGTTCTTCTGCGCCCCACCCCTGCCCATCACGGGGGCAGTCGGCTCCCCGATCAACCCCCAGGCCATCAAGTAGGCCGCCATCCATCGGCCCCAAGGGGAGGGCGTGCGCCTCAAGGTTTGCCCCGACGACTTTTACGTGGAGGAGCGCATCGCCCTGCCCCTTGCTCCCGGCCCTTTCACCCTGTACCGCATCCGCAAGGTAGGCGTTACCACCCTGGCGGTGCAGGCAGGGCTTGCCCAGGGGTTAGGCCTCTCGCGGCGGGACGTGGTCTTCCCCGCCCAGAAGGATCGGCAAGCCGTGGCCGTCCAGTTCGCCTCGGTGCGGGGAGAGGGGCCGGCGCACCTTCGCGGGGAGGGGTGGGAGGCCGAAAGGGTGGGGCGGGCACCCCGTCCCCTCTCGCCCCACGACCTGCAGGGCAACGCCTTCACCCTGACCCTGCGCCACCTGGGCCAAGACGAAGTCCCCCGCCTGCGCTCAGCCCTGGAAAGGCGCCCCAGAGAGGGCCTCCCCAACTATTTTGACAGCCAACGCTTCGGCTCTTGCGTCCCAGGGGAGGGGTGCATCGGCAAAGCCTTGCTCCTCGGGGACGGCGAGAAGGCCCTCCGCCTCTTTTTAGCCACCCCCCTGCCGGGAGAAGGCAGGCGGGTGCGCGCCTTCAAGACCCTGGCGCGCCAGCACTGGGGGCAGTGGGAGCGCCTTCTGCCCCACGCCCCTCGGGGGCCCCTGCGGAGCGTCCTCACCTACCTGAAGGACCACCCCACCGCCTTCCGTCAGGCAGTCGACCGCATCGCCCCTGCCTTGCTCTCCCTGTTTCTCTCCGCTTACCAGGCGTGGCTATGGAACTGTGCGGTGGGGCGGTGGTTGCGGGCTCTGCTGGAACCCACAGGTGCGGTTGTGGAGGGGTTGACCATTGCCGGGTGTGCCCTTCCCCTGTATGAGGCTTGGGAGCCAGACCTGCGGGAACGCCTACGGAAGATGAGTCTCCCCCTTCCCCATCACAAGATGTCCTTCCCCGACCACCAAGCCGAGCGGAGTATGGCCGAAACCCTTGCCCAGGAGGGGCTTGCCCTGAAGGACTTGAAAGCGCGCCACCTCACCCACGCCTACTTGGGGCGGGGGGAGCGCCCCTTGCTCCTGTTCCCCGCCGACCTGAGGGTGGGGGAGGCCCAGCCCGATGACCGCTTCCCCGGACGCTGGAAGGTAAGAATCGCCTTCGCCCTTCCCCCCGGCTCCTATGCCACCCTGGTGGTAAAGGGGGCGGGCATCCTGGCGGGCGTGCCCCTTGAGGGGGAACCAGCCGTTACTGCAGAGTCCTGAGGAAGGCGATGACATCCTGCAGGTCGCGGTCGGTGAGGGCGGGGTTGCCGCCCTTGGGGGGCATGGCGACCTTGGTCCTGTTATCGGGAGCGTCGGCGGCGCGGCCCACCTTCAGGAAGTCCAGCAGTTGGGCATCGGTGAGGCGTTGAATGAATTCGTTCTTGCGCAGGTCCACACCCAACCCTTGTACCCCCTCGGCGTTCTGGCCGTGGCAGACGGCACAGGTGCCCGCGTACACTTGCTTGCCTCGGTTCACATCCCCAGCGGCCACGGTGCGAGCGGGAGTAGGCGTGCGCGCCGCAGGGGTAACCCCAGCGCGCGGGGTTGGTGTGGGGGCGGGCTGAGCAGCGCCCCCTCCACCGCATGCCGTCAGGAACACCACCACACCCACGGCAAGTCCAATAAGGGCCAGACGAAGCATAATTGTGCCTCCTTATGTTATGCCCACTGCCAGTGTCGCTACACAAAGGGAAAATGGGCCCTAGCGCTGGGCATTGTCAAGCGTATCCTTGTGATAAGTGTAACACACGCTCCCGGGAAAAGTCTAGCATCGGCCTCCCCAGGCGAAGGGCAGAGAAGGCCTGAGGGATAGGCGTCCCCACCCAGACGGACAAAGACAGAGGGCCGAAAGGCCAGCACCGAAAGTCCTACCTGAAGGGGAATGGCCCCGCTGGAAGGGGCACGGGCCTGACCTTCCGTTCAGGGGGCCGTCTTATCCCGGCTCGAAGGGCACCGAAAGCACGGGGGCCCTCTGCCCGTGCGCCGAGAACATTGTCAACAGGCCTAGCGCTTCGTGAAGGGCAGGAAGGCCTGGAGTTTGCGCGGGCCTTCCGCCCACCCCTCGGCGAAGTACCAGTCGCGGAAGCCTCCCGTGAAGCCCGCCTGGAGAAGTGCCTGGCCCAGGGGCGTAGCCTCGGGAGGGGTGCCCCGCTCCAGGGCGCGGCGGGTGTCGGCACGGTGGGGGGCTTCGTATTCCACCATGATGTGCCCCCCCGGGGGCAGGAGCGCCCGCAGCAGGCGCAAAAGGGCCACCAGCGCCTCCCCCTCCAGGGCCAAGCGCACCCCCGCCCCCTCCACAACAGAGGGCAAAGTCATCACCTCCACCCAGTTGGTAGCGGGGTAAGAGCCGCGGTGGTGCAGACCCTCCACCAGGGGGGGATGGGTCGGCTCCCCGCTGGGTGTGAGCCACCACAGGCGAAAGTAGTGGGCCCCCACCCGATTGGTCGGCCCCACCTCCACCCGCAGGCGTCCTCCCAGGAAAGGCCTCCCGTCCAATGTCAAGAGGGCTTCGGCGGCGGTCAAGGCCTTTTCAGGGGGCAGCGCCGAGGGGCTAGAGGCCTGTGTTCCGGTCTGGTCGGCCATAGGCGTAGGTGCTCCCTCTCCCTATAATAGGGCTAGGTGCTGTGCCCATGTTCGTCCATCTGCACACCCATACCGAATACAGCATGCTGGACGGCCTCTCCCGCATCCGGGACCTGGTGCGGAGAGCCAAAGAGTTGGGTATGCCCGCCCTGGCTCTCACCGACCACGGCAACCTCTACGGAGCCATAGAGTTCTTCCTGGAATGCCAAGCGGCGGGCATCAAGCCCATCATCGGCTGTGAGGTGTATGTGGCCAAGACCTCGCGCCACAGCCGGGGGAACGAGGAGAAAAGCCCCTTCCACCTGACCCTGCTGGCCAAAAACACCCAGGGCTACAAAAACCTCATCCACCTAGTGAGCAAAGCCCACCTGGAGGGCTTCCACTATAAGCCCCGCATTGATAAAGACCTCCTCGTCCGGCATCGGGAGGGGTTGGTGTGCCTGTCGGGGTGTCTGAACAGCGAACTGGCCCGCGCCATCCTGGAGGGGGGCATTGAGCCCGCCCGCCGCGTGGCGGGATGGTATCGGGAGGTGTTCGGCGAGGATTACTACCTGGAAATCCAGGAGCACCCCGGCGTTGCTGACCTTCACAAGGTCAACCCTGTTCTGCGCCTCTTGTCCCGGGAGATGGGCATTCCTCTGGTGGCCACCAACGACTCCCACTACACCACCCCCGACGAGGCTCCGCTGCAAGAGATTCTCATCTGCATCCACACGGGCACCACCCTCCAGGACCCCAAGCGCCTCAAGATGGAGGGGGATTCCTTCTACCTGAAGAGCGCCGAGGAGATGGCCGCCCTGTTCCCCGACCTGCCCGAGGCGGTGGAGGCGACCCTACGCATCGCCGCGCAGTGCCAGCCTCCCGATGTGGGGCTGGGCGGCCTGCGCCTCCCCCACTTCCCCGTCCCCCACGGTCTCGACGCCCAGACCTACTTGGAACGCCTGTGCGCTGAGGGCCTGGAACGGCGTAAACCCCACGCCCCTGCGGCCTACCGCCAGCGCCTGGCCTATGAACTGGAGGTCATCCGCAAGACGCGCTTCGCCAATTACTTCCTGGTGGTGTGGGATATCACCCGTTTCGCCCGCGAGCGGGGCATCCTCTATGGGGTGCGGGGGTCGGCGGCCGCCAGCCTCGTGCTGTACTGCCTGGGAGTTACCGATGTGGACCCCCTGGAATACGGCCTGGTCTTTGAGCGCTTCCTCAACGAGGAGCGCAAAGAGATGCCCGATATTGACATGGACTTCCAGGACGACCGGCGCCCCGAGGTCTTGGAGTATGTGGTGCGCCGTTACGGGCGGGAGCAGGTGGCCCAGATCATCACCTTTGGGACGATGGGCCCCAAGGCCGCCGTGCGGGATGTGGGGCGGGTGAAGGGCCTCACCTACGCCGATGTGGACCGGGTAGCGCGCCTTATTCCCGCCCGCGCCCGCACCTTGGACGAAGCCCTCCAGGCCCAACCCGAATTGCAGATGCTCTATGACCAGGACAGCATCATCCGCGACCTGCTGGACACGGCCAAGCGCCTGGAGGGTCTGGTGCACCATGTGAGCACCCACGCTGCGGGGGTCGTCATCACGGGGGAGCCCCTGACGGAATATGTGCCCCTGCAGCGCCCCGTGCGCGGCCAAGAGCACGGCATCGCCATGACCCAATACAGTATGGACCCCATCGCCCGCCTGGGCCTGCTGAAGATGGACCTCCTGGGCCTGGCTAACCTGACCATCCTGCAGAAGGCGCGCGACCTGGTGCGCCAGCAACGGGGCCTGGAGGTGGACCTCACCGCCATACCCCTGGACGACCCCAAGACCTACGCCCTTCTGGCCACAGGGGAAACCACCGACCTGTTCCAACTGGAGAGCGCCGGCATGCGCCGGTGCATCCGCGACCTGAAGCCCGCCTCCTTGCGGGAGGTGGCGGCCCTCATCGCCCTGTATCGCCCAGGCCCTATGGAGCACATCCCCACCTACATCAAGGCCCGTCAGGGCGTGGAGCCGGTGCGCTACCCCCACCCCGACCTGAAGGGCATCCTGGAAGAGACCTACGGTGTCATCGTCTACCAGGAGCAGGTGCTGCAGATCGTCCAGCGCATCGCCGGCTACACCCTGGGCCAGGCCGATGTGGTGCGCAAGGCCATGGGCAAAAAGGTGCCCGAGATTATGGAGAAGGAGCGGGAGCGCTTCATCAGCGGTGCCCTGCAACGGGGCTACACCCGCGACGACGCCGAAGCCCTGTTCCGCCTGATTGAGCCGTTCGCCGGCTACGCCTTCAACAAGGCCCACGCCGTCTCCTATGCCCTGGTGGCCTACTGGACAGCCTACTTCAAGGCCAACTACCCGGTGGAGTTCATGACCGCCGTCCTGAACACCCGCCTGGGCGACTTGGACAAGACGGCCGCCGCCATCCACGAGTGCCAGCGCATGGGGATTCCCGTGCTTCTGCCCGATGTCAACGCCAGCGCCGTGCACTATACCATTGAGACGACCGCCGACGGGCGGCGTGCTATTCGCATCGGCCTGGCGGCGGTGAAGAATGTGGGCGAGAGCGCCGTTCTCCCTATCCTGAAGGCGCGCCAGGAGGGGGGACCTTTCCGGGATCTGGCCGACTTCTGCCGACGATGCGACCTGCGGGGCATGAACCGCCGCACCCTGGAGAGCCTCATTAAAGCGGGGGCATTGGACTGCTTTGGGGAGCGGGCGAGCCTCCTGGCCAGCGTGGAACGCATCCTGGCCCTCTCCCACCAGGAGGCCCGTCGGCGCGAGGCCGGCCAGATGACCATGTTTGACCTGTTCGGCCACCAGGTGGCGGTGCCCCTGCCCAGCATGGACCTGCCCTCCGCATCCCCTGCGCCACGCGAGTATGCCCAATGGGAGCGCGACCTGCTGGGGGTGGCCCTTTCCCACAACCCCCTGCCCGCCATCGCCCAGGCCCTGGCCGGCACCGATGCCATCCTCTCCCGCACCCAACTGGACCCCGAGATGACTGGGCAAAGGGTGGTGCTGGTGGGGCAGGTGGCCAGCGTGCGGGAGTCCTTCACAAAGGAGAAGCGCCCCTTCCTGACCGCCTCCCTGGCCCTGCTGGACGGCCAAGTGGAGATGGTGGTGTGGCCCCCGGTGTATGAGACCACCCGCTCCCTCTGGCGGGAGGGGAACCTGGTGTGGGTAGTGGGACGCCTGCGCCACCGGGACGAGGAGGTTTCGGTGGTGGTGGACGAGGTGCGCCCCTACCAGATACCCGATGCCCCCGCATCGGAAGGGGCAGAGCCCCCTCCAGCCCTATCCCTCCACAGGCCATCCCATGCGAACGGCACCCACAGCCGGCCCCTGACCAATGGCACCAGCGCCCAGGCCCCTCCCCCGCGACGGCTTATCCTACGCCTGCAGGAGACCAGCGACCCCCAAGCTGATGAAGCCCTTCTCCGGGATACCTTGAAACTTTTGCTGGAACATCCCGGCCCCGATAGGGTTTTCCTGCTCCTGGTCAGCGGAGGGAAGAGGGTGCGCGTGGAGTTGCCCACCATCAGCGTCGCCTATAGCGACGGCCTCCAGCGCCAGCTAGAGGAGCGCCTGGGCCCCCATAGCGTCATCCTTGAGGAGGAGCGTGCATAAGATCGCTAGGGGAGCACCACCCCTGACCCTTATCGGCCCCGAGGGGCCGGCGATGCCGGGCCAGCCTGTCCTTTGCACCGTGAACCTGGCCCTCCCCCGCGCCTATGAAGTGCGGGCGGTGCGGGTGGAGGTGTGGGGGGTCTTGCGGCGGGTGGTGGGATCGTTGGGGTGGGGCCCCCTGCGCCTGTGGCGCTGGGCCACCGAAAGGGTCATCCGCACCCACCATGCCCTGCCCATTGGACACAAGCTAGGCCCTGGCACTGCCTCCTATCGTCTGGAGGTGCCCCTTCCCGCCGATGCACCCCCCACCGCCCGCGGGCGCATGCTTCAGATGGTCTACACCCTGCGCGCTCGTTTGGACATCCCCCACGCCCCCGACCGCTGGGAGGTGGCACCCCTACGGGTGCACACCTCCCCCCCGCCGTGGGAGGGGCTCCCCCCTTCTCCGCGTGAGGAGAGCATCAGCGTGCGGTTGGAGGCGCCCCGCACCCTCGTGGCGGGGCAGCGGGTTCAAGGCTCCCTGGCCCTGGTCGCCTCCCACCCCGTCGTGCTCAACGACCTGCGCCTGGACCTGGTGCAGAGGGAGCGGGTGCCCCCGCGGGAGTGGGCGTTCACCGTAGGGCGAGTGGCTTTCCCGTCAGTGTCTTTGGGGGCCTATGCTGAGCGCGTCCTCTCCTTCAGCTTGGGGATTCCCCCCCAGGCCCCGCCCACCTGCGTCCTCCCCCATCACTGCTCCATCCAATGGAGCCTGCGCCTGACGGCACGGGGGTATCCGCGCCTAGCCGAAGTGAGCGTGGTGGTGGGGACGGGCTAGGGACAGGCCTGGGCGGGGGGCAAACCCGTTTGGGCCATAGCCCGCACGCAGAACACGATGGCCCACCGCTCGTCTTCGGAGAGCAGTTTGCCCATAGCGGGCATCAGCCCCCGCCCGTTGCTGATGGTGTGGTAGATCTGGCCATCGGCGCGCCCGCGCACCCGGTCGCTGGCCATGGCCGGGGGGCGAATCGTTGTGGCATCGGTGATACGGTCTGCGGCCAGGCTTTGCCCGTCGCCATACACACCATGGCAGGGGGCGCAGTTGATGGCGAACAACTCCCGCCCCCAGCGGCGGTTCTCGGGGGTATTGGGGATGGTGGGGCGCAAACCTTCCGCCTGGTCAAAGGGAATGGTGACAGCAACCGGCTTCTTCCCCTGGCGGGGCACCGCCTCCGCGGGCACGTCCCACCGAGCTGGCTCCCCGGCGCGGTAGGCTTCGCTGTAGTGCATCTCGTAATAGATATCCAGGGGGTAGGTGCCGGTGCGCGCACAGGCGGAGGCCAGCAGGCCCAGCACTAACGCCCCCACCAGTAGCAATGCCCCTTTCCACATAGGCAGCAACCCCTTCGGTGGATGCAAACCTCAGCTCCTTCTGGGCGGCTACCCCCGCTTCACTTCCACCGCCCCGTGCTGCCGCAAGATCCGCTCGGCCGGCCCCAACAGACCCTCCTCCCCCACCACCAGCAGGCCGATCCACCCCTCCGTGATGCGCTTGTCGTACAGGCCCACAATGGGGCGGGGTAGGCGGGACTCAAACACCACCCCGAGCACCGTGAACAGAATGGCCCCCAGCATGGTGCCCTCGTAGGTGATGATGGCCATGGGCGGGATGGAGAGCACCGGCTTGCCCCCCGTGACCAGGGGATAGGCCAACTGGGTGCCGGCGGTCAGGAGGATCGCCACCGAGAACCCACACAACGCCCCCAAGAAGGGGAACACATACAGCCGATGGGGAGGGGTATGCTCGCTAAAAGCCCCCTCGGGATACGGGGAGCCCGACAGCACCTCAAACTCTATCCCCGCCTCCCGCAGGGCGGTGCCGGCGTTGGCCGCCGACTCCACATCACTAAACAGACCCAAGACACCGCGCTCGGCCATAGTCCCGACTCCTCCCTAATGTTCGCGCACGATGGCGGGCACCTTGCGCTTGCCCACCTGAATATCAGCCTTAAGCACCTGCCCCTCCTTCGCCTCGTTCACGGGCACTAACGGGAAGATCTTGCTGAACACCAGCAGGCCCAGACACACCAGGGCGAAGGAGCCGATGACGATCAGCATCTCAATGGGGCTGGGGCGGTAGGCCGACCAGTCAAAGGTGAAGGCCTGCTTGCGCGCCAGCCCCGGCACAATGATCAGGAACCGCTCCAACCACATCCCGATGTTCACCAGGATAGAGGTCCAGAACATCAGCGCCACATTCCGCCTCACCTTGCGGAACAGCCACAAGGGCACAGGGATGAAGAAGGCCGTCAGAATGAACAGGATGAACAGCATGTTGAATGGCCACTCAAACACCTGCAACTGGCGCATGGCCACTTCCTGCGGCTCCCGCAGGTAGAGGCTGAAGATGAACTCCAAAGCGAAGAAGAAGAACCACGCCAGGGCCACCACAATGAGCAGACGTCCGATGGCGTCAAAGTGCTCGGCGCGGATGTAGTCCTCCCAGCGGAACAGCCAGCGCATCACCGCCATCATGGTAACCACAGCCGCCACCCCCGAGTGCACCGCCCCAATGACGAAGTAGGGGGCAAACACCGTGGTGTGCCACCCCTCTACCGAGATGGCCATCCCGAAGTCCCACGACACGATGGAGTGCACCGAGACGAACACAGGCAGAATCAACGCCGATAGGAGGATCCCTGCCAGGGTTTGGAGTTTCCACTGGCGGGGCGTGCCCCGCCAACCCAGGGATAGAATGGAGTAAATCTTGTGGGGAATCCCTGTGGTGCGGTCGCGCAGGACGGCCAGGTCGGGGAGCAGGGTAATCAACACGAACAGTGCCGACCCCGTCAAGTAGGTGAAGATGGCGCTCGGGTCCCACACCAACGGGGAGCGCACATTGGGCCAAATCCCCCGCGAGAAATCATAGGGGAATACCCAGTACATCGTGCGCCAGGGGCGGCCCGAGTGGAACAGGGGGAACATGGCCGCCGTGGCCAGGGAGAACACGGTGAGCACCTCGGCTGCCCGCACCATGGGGCGTCGCCACTCGGCCTGGGTGAGGCGCAGAATGGCCGAGAGCATCACCCCCGCGTGGCTGATGCCCACCCAGAACACGAAGGTGATGATAAGCAGTTCCCACATAATGGGGCGGTTAATGCCCGCCACCCCTGGCCCCCGGTTCATCCACCATCCCACGGCTCCCCCCGCCACCGCCACCACCCCCCCCAGCCCCAACAACAGCCCCCAGAACCAGAGGGGCGTGCTCAGCACCGGCCACAGCAGGTCTCGGTTGATTTGGCTGTCCGATAGGTCTTTCCGCTCCTGCATGGTGTCCCCTTGCTAGTCGGGCTTGCCCAACACCACAGCGCGGGTCTTCAGGAACGGCCGCACCACCCGCAGGTAGGTCAGTTCCTTCAGTTCCCACACCGACAGCGGCAGGAAGAGGCGCGCCGCCACCAGTGCCAGCAGAAGCCCCCCGCTGATGCCGCCGATAAGAAGCAGGTAGTCCGCCAGAGTGGGGGCCACCGCCGCCGGCACCTCCTTGAAGTGGTGGCCCGTCGGGTCGGGCACCGACCACGCCCCCACATACAAGCGCACGCGGTCCACGAAGGCTCCCACCAGGATGCCCAAGCCTATCACGGTGGGCCCCCAGATGCTCCGGCGCACGGGGCTGATGATGAAAGCGAGCAAGGGCACCAACCAGTTCAAAAACAGGGACGCCACAAACAGGGGCCGATACGGACCGAAATACAGCAACTGCTGCAGGTTCTGCTCCGTGGGGGTACGCCCATACCAGAAGGTCAGGAAGGCCGACCAGTTGAAATAAGCCCATAGCAGGGACAGGGCCAAGAGGAGTTTGGCCGCCCCCCAAAACTGGTCGACGTGGAAGTAGCGCTGGTAGCCCCCAAAGGTGCGCAGCACAAAGGCGCTCACCACCACCAGAGCCAGGCCCGCCTGCAGACCCGACAGGGCATGGTAAGCGGGGAAGATGGAGTCCTTCCACCCCGGCACGAAGGAGAGCACCAGATCGCTGGCCAACACCAGACTCCCGCCCACATAGGCGATAAAGTATAGCCCCCCCGCCACGCTCAGGGCCGCCTTATGCACGCGCCATTGGCGCAGCGTCCCCCGCCACCCCAGGGCAAGGCGTGCCGTCCACCCCCCGCGCCCCTGGTCCCGCAGGGCGGCCAGATCAGGGATCGCAGCGATCCACAGGAGCGCCAGCCCGCTCAGGGCCACCATCACCAGGGTGAGCAGGTCGTAGGCTACCGGCGCCCCCGGCGGCCAGCCCTGGCGCACCCCACTGACGATCCAGATAGTGTTGCGCCCCTCGCCCGGGGGGATAACCCACACGAGGGGGATATACAGCAAGAGGGTCCACAGGCCCACGACGCCGTACACCTCGGCGATACGGGCCAGGGGGCGACGCCAGTGGGCCTTGGCCATGCGTGTGGCCACCGAGACAATGGGCGCAGCCCCCGCCGTGGTGTACAGGAACCCCAGCACGGCAGCGTAATAGCCCCAACGGGTGTGGTCTGTCCCCTCGGCCACCTTCAGCACCAACCCCACCACCCCCAAGAGGAGCAGCACCCCCAGGGCGAGCACCAGAGCCCGCCACAGGGGCCAGGGGCGCTGGGCCTTCCCCAACACCTCCTCCGCCACCTCGCGGGGGGAGGTGGGGAAATCCTCCACGGGGTGGTGGCTAGTGCTTGTGGTCGTGGTCGGCAGCGGGTGCATAGGGGTCGACCTTCTTCAGGTAAATCACGTTGGGGCCGGTGCCCAGGTCTTCAATGACCTTGTAGGCCCGCTTGTTTTTGGCCAGTTGAGCAACACGGCTTTGCGGATCCAAGATATCGCCGAACACGAGGGCGTCGGTGGGGCAGGCCTGGGCGCAGGCAGGGGTGATATCCCCGTCCTGCAGGGTGCGCCCGTCCCGCGCCGCCTCCCGCTGGACGCGCCGGATGCGCTGGATGCAGAAGGTGCACTTCTCCATAATGCCCCGCCAGCGCACCGTCACATCCGGGTTCAGGTGATGGCGCAACGTCTCGGGCCACACGGGTTGCCAAAAGTTGAAAAAGCGGGCGTGGTAGGGGCAGTTGTTGGCGCAGTAGCGGGTGCCCACACAGCGGTTGTACACCTGGACATTCAGCCCCTGGTCGTTGTGGTAAGTGGCATAAACGGGGCAGACCGGCTCGCAGGGGGCGTTGTCGCACTGCTGGCACAGGAGGGGGATATAGCGGGCGCGCACATGGGGATATTCCCCCTCCCAGTAGCGCTCCACCCAGATCCATTCAATCACCCGCCGTTGCAGGAAGATGGTCTCGGTATTAATCGGGATGTTGTTCTCGGCCTGGCAGGCCACCACGCAGGCTTGGCACCCTGTGCACCGGTCCATATCCACCACCATCGCCCACTTGTGGCGGGGGCGAGCCTGCTGTGGGGAGGGGGCACCCTGTCCCGCCGCTGCGGAAGAGGCGTGCAGGGGTGCCCCGTCCCGCCCTTGGGGGGCGGGAGGAGATGCCGAACGGCGAACCGCCTTCTCGGAGGGCATGCCTACGCCTCCTTCGTTACCAGGATGATGGGGCGCTCCTCCAGTTGCACGGGGCGCACCACCCCTTCAAACTTCGGGATGCGCTGGCGCTGGCCGGTGCGGCGCAGACGCACCCGCGTGGCCGCCCACGCAAAAGCCCCCGTCTCCTGGTCGGTGAGGGGTGCAAGGATAGAGAACACATTGGCCCCCCGCCCGTTGGCCCAGCGCCCCATCCCCTGGTGCCCGAAGCCCACGGGGATAGCCACCACCTCGGGCGGAATGGCGGGGTGCACATACACCAGGGCACGGAGGCTTCCCCGCGGGGAGATGACCTCCACCCACTCCCCCTCCAGCAGGCCCAGGCGACGGGCCGTGTCCGGGTTGACCTCCACCCAGGTCTGCCAGGCGACGGTGGTGGTGCCATCGGGGAGGCCCTGCAGCCAGGGCAGATGCGCCCCCCGCCCGTCGTGGATGCCCAAGGGCGTGAAGGGAACGAGGTGGAAGGGGAACTCCTGAGCGTCGCCGGCGAACTGGGGAGCTGGAGGTGTGGCGGGCAGACGCTCCCCCGTGAAGCGCCCCTGGCCGGTGGCCTGGGGATCCCACCACCCCCCCCGTTGGAGCACCCCCATAAAGAACCCCTCCTCGTCGGCGGCCCGCACCGCACCCCGCCGCAAGGCAAACAGCCGTCGTGCCCCGTCCTGCACCGCCTCCCGCATGCTCTGCCAGGGCAGGGTCAGGCCGGCGGCCTTCCCCGCCTCCAGCAGGATATCCCCAAAGGCTTTCCCGTCGCGGAAGGGGCGCACCACCGGCTGTTGGAACGTAACTGTCTGGTAACCGGGGCCGGGCTCGGGCCAATCGGTGCCCCACGCCTCCAAAGCCTCCAACTCGGGGAGCACCAAGTCGCCGTAGGGGGCCATGTCGTCGGCGATGGGCCCGATAACCACGCGGAAGGGCACCTGGGTGAGGGCCTCCTCCACCTCCCCGCGGTCCACAGGCAAGCCGTAGATGAGGTTGGCCCCCCGCACGATCAGAAGCCCCACACGCCCCGCACGCATCTCCTCCAGGGCTTGACGCCAGCGGGCGAAGGGCGCAGGGGGAACGCCTGTCCATCCCGCAGGCGGGGGCGGATTGAAGCGGATGCCCCCCTCCCGCCCGATATTGTCCACCAAGGCGTTGAGGGAGAGCACAGCCCGCGCGTTGAACAAACCGTTGGTGTGGGCCAGGGCAGAACCGCCCACCAGGGCCAGGCTGGGGCGCTGGGAGCCGAACACCTCGGCCACCTCCCGGATGCGCTCAGCGGGAATGCCGACGGCCGCGGCCACCCGCTCGGGCTGGTAGGCAGTCAAAGCCCCTAGACCCTGCCCGCCTGTGAGTTGGGCAGCGGCGGGGGGATGAGCCATCCCCCGCTCCACCAGCACATAGGCCACAGCCAGAGCCAGAACGCCCTCCATCCCGGGGCGGACGGGGAGCCAGAGGTCGGCATTGGCGGCGGTGAGGGAGAAGCGGGGCTCGGCGTGGAAGAAGAGGCCTCGCTGGCCGGGACGCCCCTGGCGGAAGGCTCCATACGCCCGCCCCCAGCGAACAGGGGAACCCCAGGTCTCCAACCACCCCGCCCCAAAGGAGAACACCGTGCGGGCGCGGGCGATATCGTAATCGGGCAAGGTGTCCTGTCCGAAGAGGCCCTTCACGGCCGTGCGCAGGACGGTGTCCTCCAGGGGTTCGTAGGCCAGCAGGGTGCCCCCTATGCTCTGGATAAAGGTCTGAGCCACCAGGGCGTTATGCCCCCGCAAGGGATTGGTAGCCAGCAACACCCGCCCGCGGTTCTGCTGGATCTGGCCAGCCAGTTCGGCCATCGCCGTCTCCCAATCCACCGCCTGGCCGTGCAAAAGGGGGGACAGGAGGCGGTCGGGATGATAGAGGGCCTGCACGGCCGCCTGGCCACGGGCACAGGTCTTCCCTTCGTTGAGGGGGTGGTCGGGGTTGCCCTCTATCTTGCGGGCGCGCCCCTCCACCACCCGCGCCAGCACACCACACCCCGCCCCACACTGCACGCACAGCGTGGCGTACCAGTTATCCCGCCCCGTAACCTGGTCTTCGGGGAGAGCCACTGGGCTCTCCACCCGCAGCTCCCGGTCGGGGATGCGGCACCCGTTGAAGGCGATGGCCCCCAGCGCCCCCACCCCCGCCAGCTTCAGCAGATCCCGACGCGTAATGCCCATAGCGTCTCCACTAGTAATGGCAGATCGCGCAGTCGGTGGGGGCATTGTTCTGGCGATGGCACCCCACACAGTCGCCCATCTTCAGGGAGCGGTGGAACTGGCGCATCTCGGTCATGGTCTCCACCGCCCCGTGGCATTCGGCGCAGGTAAAGCCGGCGCGAATGTGGGCCTCGTGCACGAACCGCACATGGTCAGGCAGGCGGAACACCCGCACCCACTGCACCGCCTCGCGGTTATTGAAGGCCTCAATGACCTTGCGGATTTCTGCCTGCTGGGCCTCGGTGGTGCCGATGATGAAGCGGTGGCAGAACATGCACTGCTCCAGGGAGGGGATGGTGGCCGCCTCCTCCTTATCGGCCCCCCGGTGGCAGAACAGACAGGGAATTTGGGCGTCGCCAGCGTGGGTCTTGTGGGAGAAAGCGATGGGCTGGGCAGGGGCCTGGCGGAAGAGGCGCTCCACGCTCCACGAGTAGTGGGCGACGACCCGCGGCACCACCAACACCAACACGGCCAGCCCCAGCAGGGCAGACCCGAACCCCCCGCCGAGCAAGATGGCGATGCGCATCCCTTTGCCGAGACGCACGCCACACCCCTTTCGTGCAGTCTACCACAGAAACTTGGGATACACCTGGCGCACGATGTCCTCCACGGCGGGCACCACCCGCGCAAATACGATAGCGATCCCCGCCACAGCCGCCAGGCCCACCAGCAGGAGCAGTCCCCGCACCCGCACAGTGTCCACAGGTAGATGGCGCGTGCCCACCAGGGAGGGGATAATGGCCAACGCAAGCATCAGCAGGAGGGCCAGCCCCGCCGCAAAGAAGGGGAGAAGCCACAGCACATGCAGCAGGGCCTTCACCTGGGCCCACTGCTCTGCGTTTAGGGCGATGGGGTCCATGCCGGCTCCTTGACCAGCCTTCCCCGCCACCCCCAAATCGTTAGTGAAGGGTATCGCAATCCCGCCCTGTTGTCAAGGGCCACCTCACGGTTCCCTCAAGCGCTCACCGCCCTTCCGGGGCCCTCTCACCGCGACGCCCTGGACACCGCCCCCCGCCTTCCGCTATGGTGGAAAGATGAGCCACCCCCCAAACCCCTCCTACGGGGCCCTCACCGATGTGCCAGGCGTCCTGGTGGGCCACTGGACAGACCCCCAGAACGCGACGGGATGCACCGTTGTCCTTGTTCCGAAGGGGGCTGTGGGGGGTGTGGAGGTGCGGGGCTCCGCCCCCGGCACCCGAGAGACCGACCTGTTGCGCCCCACGGCCCTTGTCCAGCAGGTGCACGCCGTCGTCCTATCGGGGGGCAGCGCTTTTGGTCTCGCCACCGCCGACGGGGTGATGCGCTGGCTAGAGGAGCGGGGCATCGGCTTTCGCCTGGGCACAGCGGTGGTGCCCATTGTGCCCGCCGCCATCCTTTTTGACCTGCTCCTGGCAGGCCCCCATAAGGCCCGCCCAGGCCCCGAGGCGGGCTACCAGGCGTGCCAGGGAGCCACAGCAGGGCCGGTGGCCGAAGGCTCCGTGGGTGCCGGCACGGGGGCAACGGTGGGCAAAATCCTGGGCATGGCCCGCGCCACCAAGGGAGGCATTGGCACCGCCAGCCTGCACCTGGGGCAGGGCATTGTTGTTGCCGCTTTGGTCGCCGTCAACGCCGTGGGGGATGTGGTGGACCCCCACACAGGGCGCATCCTGGCCGGCCCCCGCCGGGAGGACGGGAAGGGCTTCCACAGCACGGTAGAGTTGCTCCTGCAGGGGGTTGTCCCCCCCCGTTCCCCCCAGACCAACACCACTATCGGCATCGTGGCCACCAACGCCCGCCTCACCAAGGAGCAGGTAAATAAACTGGCTGTCTACGCTCAGGACGGGCTGGCCTTGGCCATTCGCCCCTGCCACACCATGCGGGACGGGGACTGCATGTTCGCCCTGGCGACGGGGGAGGCGACGGCGAGTATAGACTTAGACCGTCTGGGGGTGGGGGCGGTGCAGGTGGTGGCCGAGGCGGTGGTGCGGGCAGTGCTGAAGGCCACACCCCTGGCAGGTATACCCGCAGCGCGGGAGGTGCTCCCCGACCTTCCGCAGGTGTAGACTGCATTGGAGGCCTCTATGCACATCCTCTTGACCAACGACGACGGCATCCACGCCCCCGGCCTCTGGGAGGCGGCCAAAGCCTTACGCCCCCTGGGGCGGGTCATTGTGTGCGCCCCCGACCGGGAGCAAAGCGGAGTGGGCGGATCCATGACCCTCCAGTTGCCGGTGCGCCTCACCACCTTCCCCTCCCTGGTGGAGGGGGTAGAGGCCTACACCGTGGAGGGCACCCCCGCCGATGCGGTGGTTGTCGCCATGGAGGTGGTGTTGGAGCGCCCCCCCGATTTGGTGGTGTCGGGCATCAACCAGGGGGCCAACCTGGGGGAGGATGTGCTCCTGTCGGGCACGGTGGGTGGGGCGCTCCAGGGGTGGTTTCGGGGTATCCCCTCCATCGCCGTCTCCCTGTGCACCTTGACCAACTTCATCTTTGGTCCCTCGGCCCTGGTGGTGCGCCTGCTGGCCCAGCAAGCGGCCGAAGGGGCTCTACCCCGCCCCATCCTCCTCAATGTGAACCTGCCCAACCTGCCTCTAGAGAAACTGGAGGGGGTGGAGATTACCCGTCTGGGACGGCGCAGTTACGCCGAGGTGGTGCGCCAGGGGGACGACGGACGGCGCAAGTGGTATTGGATCGCCCGCTCCCGCCCGGTGTGGGAGGTAGTGGAGGGGACAGATGTGTGGGCGGTGCGCCACCATCGGGTGAGCATCACGCCCCTGACCACCGACCTGACTCACTACAGCCTTTTGCCATCCCTAGCGGGCCTGGCCAAGGCCCTGGCCGAGGGTATCCGCCCGCCCCGGAACGATACCCCGTGAGGGCGCGTCTTCACCCCTCCCCCACGCCCCCCTCCAGACGGGACAGGTGGCGCTCCAAGGCGTGCATGCGCTGGGCCAGGGCCACGTCCCCTTGCGTGCGTTCGAGGATCGCCCGTGTAGCATCGGTGGTGCGGCGCAACCCCCCCGTCATCCCGTCGGGGAAATCCACCGTGATAAGCAGGGCGTAGATGTCGTCCATCACCTCCAGGAGGGCCTGGCAGCGCTCCATATCCCCTTGGCGGAGGGCGTCCATAACCGCACGGCGCAGTTCCCCCACCGCCTCCCCCAGACCGTTGAGGTAGGGGGCCACCCCCACCTTCAGGTCGGCGAAATGGGGGATGGGCATCCCCGTCAGCACCGCCACCACCACCGACGCCTCGGCGAACTCCTTCTGGGCGTCCTCCACAAAGCCGGCGTAGTAGACATCGGGATGTGCGTGCAAGAGGCCGTCTATCCGCTGGAGGCGCTCCTGGGCCTGGGCGAGATGCCGACGCGCCTCCTCATAGTGCTGGCGATGGGCGGAGCGGATGGCTAGAGCACTTTTCTGCACCACCTCCCGGCAGAGGGTCAAGGCCTGCTCCCGCGCCGTGAAGGTCTGGGACAGCAGGGCGCGGGCTGTGTCCCCGATGGCTTGCAACTGCTGGGCGTAGTCTGTCATGGGGATGCCTGGGCCCGTCGGATAGCTTCCACCAGGTCCCGCGTCGCCTTCTCTGGATCGTCGGCACCACACACGGCGCTGAGCACCGCCACCGCATCGGCCCCCGCCTCGATGACCTGGGCCACATGGGACGCCGTAATGCCCCCGATGGCCACTACCGGGGCCTGCACCGCCTGCTTCACCTTGCGCAGGGTCTCCAGGCCGGCGTAGCGGGTGCGCTCGGGGGCCTTGGAGGTTGTCCCGAAGATGGTGCCCACGGCGATATAGTCGGCCCCCTGCGCCTGGGAGGCCAGGGCCTCCTCCAGAAGGGCATGGGAGCGCCCGATGAGGTGCCCGGGGCGAAGCACCTGGCGGGCGTGGGGCAGGGGCAGGTCGAGTTGCCCAATGTGCAGGCCATCGGCCTCGGCGGCCACGGCAAGGTCGGCGTGGTCGTTGACGATGAGAAGGGCATTGTAGCGGGTGCACAGGGTGCGCACCTGGGCCAAAGTCTGCAGTTGTGTTCCCTTTTCGGTCTGCTTATCCCGCCACTGGAGCACGTGCGCCCCGCCGCGTAAAGCCGATTCGGCGATGTCCAGGGGGTTGCGCCCGCGGCACTGGGCGGGGTCTATGATGACATAGAGCCCCCGCACCCGCTGAGCCAGGGGACGGCGCAGATCAGCCCCCAGGCGGGCCTCGGCGCGGTCCAACACCTTGCGGACGCGTTCGGCCAAGCCGCCGTCCAGCGCCCCCCACTCCTGCAGGAGCCCCAGAGCACGGCGGGCAAGGACGGCCGCCTCTAGGCCCTGGGCGGGCGGGACACGCCACCCCCGCAGGGGGTCGGCCTCCTCCTCATCGGCTCCCGTAGTGCGGAGGGCCTGGCGCAGGGTGCGCACATCGTAGGCCAGGCCGATGGGCTGGGTCACGGCCGCCTCCACCGTGCGCAGGGCGGCGGCCAACGCCTCCCGATAGGCGGGCACCACAGGCTGGGGGCTCACCCGTTCCGTCATCCCTACAGCCCCAGTTCCTTGGGCACCTCGCCCTCGCGGGCGGCCTGAATCTGCTCCTTTACCGACTTAGGCAGTTCCATCCCGTACTCCTTGAACTTCTCCTCCACATAGCGCCCGATGTTGCGGGGGTCTTTGTAGTAGTCCAGGGTGGGGAATTGGGACGGTGGCCCACTCTCCTCGTGGATAGTCTGGATAGACTTGTGGTAAGCGAAAGGGGAGACCATCCGACGCATGTCTTTGCCCCCGCAGTGGGCGCACACCGGCTCCACCTGCTGGAACACCGAACGGGTAAAGAGGGTGGTAACCCGTTGGCACTGGCCACAGCGGTAGTCATACAGGGGCATAGGCGCCTCCTACTCCTCGTCCTCCTCGCCCTCGGTATCCCCCTCGCCCGGCTCCTCCGGCTCCAGCCCCAGTTCCGCCCGCTCCCACTCGTCCAGTTCTGTATCCTCCCCCTCCGTCAAGGCCCCTTTGATCTTCCGCCCCCACTCCTCCATCGCCTCGGGATTGTCCTCATCCGCCTCGTTGAGCATCTCCTCCCCGGGGAAAGATGCATCCAGGCTGGAGCCCCACGAACGGTGCACCGCCACCGGGGAGAACAGGCGCTGGAGGCTGGGGCTACCACAGTGCTCGCAGTGCAGGGACGACGCCTCACTGACAGCCGCAAAGGAGCGGAAGAAGAAGGTGCTCTTACGCTGGCAGTCCCGACAGCGATACTCGTAAATCGGCACGCATCTCACCCCCCGTAGGCATGGTAGCACAGGCGCTTTTTGCTGGCGCTAGGCTCCCCCACCCCATTGCGCAACCGACGCCATCGGTGCACCATGAGGATGGCCCAACACACACCCGCCCAGGAGGCCCCTATGCCCCGCACACCCGTCCCCATTCGTGTGGAGCGCTCCTTCCTGTCCGTCCCCGGCTCCAACTGGGGGATGATCCAAAAGGCGGTGGCCTCCGAGGCCGATGCTGTTTACCTGGACCTGGAGGACGCCGTTGCCCCCAATCAGAAGGAAGCCAGCCGCCCCCTGGTGGTGCGCGCCCTGCGGGAACTGGACTGGGGGCGCAAGGTGCGGTGCGTGCGCATCAACGGCCTGGATACCCCCTGGGCCTACCGCGACCTGGTGGAGGTGGTGGAAAGCGCCGGCGACCGTTTGGACTGCATCGTTCTTCCCAAGACCAATCGCCCCGAGGATGTGGCCTTTGTGGACATCCTCCTGACGCAGATTGAACTGGCCAAAGGCTTCACCCGGCGCATCGGCATAGAGGCCCAGATAGAGACGGCCCAGGGTCTGGCGAACATTCACGCCATCGCCACAGCCAGTGAACGCCTAGAGGCCTTGGTGTTCGGGCCAGGGGATTATGCCGCTTCGGTGCAGATGCCCCTGACGGCCATCGGCGAGCCCGACGAGGCCGATGCTCTGTATCCTGGGCACCGCTGGCACTACGCCATGCATCGCATCGTGGTGGCGGCACGGGCGGCGGGCCTGCGCGCCCTGGACGGCCCCTACGCCGCCCACCGGGACACCGAGGGCTTCCGCAAGGCGTGTCGTATCGCCCGCAGTTTGGGGTTTGATGGCAAGTGGTGCATCCACCCCCTTCAGGTGCCCATCGCCAACGAGGTGTTCTCGCCCCCCCGCCAAGAGATAGAGTGGGCTGTGCGGGTGGTGCAGGAATACGAGCGGGCCACCGCCCAAGGGCAGGGGGCCATCACCATAGACGGGCGTATGATAGATGCCGCCTCGGTGCGCATGGCCCAGGCCACCGTCCAGAAGGCGCGTCTGGCGGGCCTGCTGTAACGGGAAAGGGGCCTTGACAACGGCCCCAGGGGCCAGCCCTACCCTGCAGGTGGAGCCTCGGCAAGGAGGTCCAGGAAAGGAGGAGGCTATGGCCTGCACACCGCGAAGCCAGTGCCCCATCCCCGGCTGCGACTGCGGCGGCCGGCGCACCGGCAGGTAGCCCATCGGCGGGGCATGCGCCCATAGGGCCCAGAGCAGGCGCATGGACGACACAACCCTCTCCCCCGCAGACCTGCGCCGGCTGACGGGCATCAGTCGGAAGGCCCTGCGTCTGTATGAGGCGCGGGGCCTTCTGACCCGCCCCCTGCGCACCCCCCACGGCTGGCGACGCTACCCACCCCAGGTGGTAGAGGAGGTGCGCTTCATCCGCGCCGCCTTGGAGGTAGGCATCCGCCTGGAGGACTTGAAGCCCGCCCTGGATGCCTGGCGGCGGGGCCAAAGCCCCTGCCCCCTCCTCGCCCAGGCCCTCCAGCGCCGTTTGACCGAGGTGGAGGCCCGCCTCCAAGCCCTGCAGCGCCAGCACCAACGCCTCCAGGCCCTCGTCGCCCGTTGGGACTGCTCCTGTCCCCCCACGCCCGAGGTCTGCCACCAGGTAGAACAAGCCGTGCACTCGTAGACACCCTTTTCCCCCTTTGGCCCCCCCTATCGCAACGATAGGAAAAACGCCATCTTATCCCTCTTGACCTAACGGTTTTCGTGAGCAAGCATGGAGGTGTCAGCCTGCCGCTGGGGTGGATGCCCCAGCGGGTGTGGGGAGAAGGGATGCGGGTGCTGTTGCCTGTTCTGCCGGGGAACTTCGCCTCGGGTGTAGCGGGGGGCCTCCCCCCGCAGTCGAAAACCTGACGCCTCCGCCTTGTGGTTCCCGCTGAGATCATCCCAGGGAGCCGTGTGCCCCTGCGCTTGACAGTAGATAGGATTTGCGCCCCTGCCAGAGGCAGGAGGCTAAAGGAGAGGAGAGAGATACCACCATGCCCGGAATGGGACGCAAGTTCCGCGACCTGCTCAAGAGCGAGCCGTATGTCTACACCAGTGGGGTCTACACCCCTATCCAGGCCAAACTGGCCGAGATGGTGGGGCTGAAGTGCGTGTATATGAGCGGATACTCCTGCGCTGTGGGGTACCTGGCCCGCGCCGACTTGGGCTTCCCCACCATGACGGAGATGACCACCTGGGCCAAATACATCGCTAGCGTGGTGCGTATCCCCGTCATCGCCGACGCCGACGACGGCTACGGCAACGCCCTCATCACCATGCGCACCGTGGAGGAGTACGAGAAGACGGGGGTGGCGGGCATCCACATAGAGGACCAACGCTTCCCCAAGCGGTGCGGGCACCTGGCGGGCAAGATCATCCTCCCCCGGGAGGAGGCCATCGGCAAAATCCGTGCCGCCATAGACGCCCGCTCCGACCCCGACTTCTTCATCATCGCCCGCACCGATGCGGAGAACGCTGTGGGCGGGAGCCTGGAGGAGGCCATCGAGCGGGCCAAGTTCTACGCCGACGCCGGGGCCGATATGGTCTGGCCCGAGTTCGCCACCCCCGACCGGGGGCCGGTGGAGAAGTTCGCCGTGGAGTTCAAGAAGGCCTTCCCCGAGGTGCCCATGGGCTTCAACTACTCCTCCTCCTTCAAGTGGACGCGGGTGCAGAACCCCCTCACCTTCCGCGAACTGGGGGAGATGGGCTATAAGTACATCTTCATCACCCTGGGGGCCATTCACGCGGCGATGTACGCCGAGTGGAACTTCCTGAAGGACTTGGCCGAGAACCAGGAGCAGGCCCAGTTGCGCCTCCAGCGGATGAAGGAGGGCCACCCCACCGAGAACCACCACAAGATGGGGCGATTTGAATACTTCCAGCAGTTGGAGGAGAAATACCTCCCCAAGGCCTTCGTGGAGGAGCGCTACAGCCAGAGCCGCGGCTTCGGGGCCAAGCAGTTCAAACACGAAGGCGTGCTGGCCTAGCGGGCCCTGCGCGCCACGGGGCGCTGGGCACAAGCGGGGGCGGGTCTTCCCGCCCCCGTTTCTATTGCACCACCCAGGGCTCCTTCCCTGGCCCAGGGCGGAAGGGGCACTCCCGCGCCTCCAGAAACAGCTTGAGGCCTTGACTGCGCCGGATGGCCTCCAGGTTCTGCCCCTCAGCGTTTTCGGCTAGATCCAGAAGGGAGTGGCAGATGGCCGACACCAGGCTCCCATAGGCCACCGCCATTTCGCTCCCCAGGGCCTCCATCACCCCGTCCACCATGCGCTTGTTGAAGCGCACCCCCAAGGGAGGCACCAAAGCGATGCGCCGTGCCAGGGCCAGGGCCGCCTCCAGAGCCCCCTCGGGGCTGGGAAGCACCTCCAGCACCAGGCCGATCTCCTTGGCCTTTTGGGCGGTGATGATGTCCCCCGTAAAAATGAGGCGCTTGGCCCACATAGGCCCGATGCGCAGGGGAAGGATGCTGGCCACCATGGAGCCGTGGCGGATCTCGGGAGCGCCGAACTTGGCATCCTCGGCCGCCACCAGCATGTCCAGGGAGCAGGCCATCTCAAACCCCCAGCCCAGACACCAGCCGTGCACCGCTCCGATGGTGGGCTTGGTCAGTTCCCGGAAGATGCGATGGCGGGGCACGCTCTCCATCTCGCTCTCATACCACTCCAGGATATTTCTGGGGGATGCCCCCGAGCCGATGTCCGCCCCCGCCGAGAAGGCGCGACCCGCCCCCCGCACGACGATGGCCCGCACCTCAGGGTCCCGGTCAGCCTCCCGCAGGGTGGCGCTTATTTCCTGCCACATCTGCCCCGACAGGGCGTTCAGGCGCTCGGGGCGGTTGAGGGTCAGCAAGCCCACCCGCCCCGGCAAACGCTCCCACAGCACCGTCGTCCGTTCCATACCTGCCTCCTCACGACAGTGTTGCCCCCATAGTAGCAGGCAGCGTGCCCCTCAGCACGGCATCCCCTTGCCCACACCCGGAGGATTGCCGAGATTTTTACAATCCCTTAGCCCTCCCTTGTGAAACCTTTAACCATGGGCTGGTATGCTGGGGGTGAACGGGATGGACGGGCGCCCACACATCCCGAACGACAACGGAGGTTGCTGATAAGGAGGTTGACCGCATGCGTGTGCTGTTCACACTCTTGGCGGGGCTTGGTGTGGCCCTGCTGGTGGGGTGTCGTGCTGCCCAGCCGACGCCTACTCCCGTCCCCCCCACGCCCACACCCCCGCCAGCCCCCGCGGTGATCCCCCCACCCACCCCCCATCCCACCCCAACCACCCCGCCCACATTAACCCCCCCACCCCGCGGGCGTGCCCCCCCCCCCCCCCCAGCCCCCCCCCACCCCCCCCCCCACCACCCCCGGCCACCCCCCCCCCCCCCCCCCACCCGGGCCGAAGGGGAGTTAAGCGGCCACCCCCCGGTGA